>CAZYQZ010000089.1:0-5699 GCA_964649915.1 uncultured Gammaproteobacteria bacterium
CTACACCTGTCAGAATCCCCAGAACTAATTCTTTCTTAGGAGAAGAAATGGGACGTTGTGAAATATATACGATAAGACTCGACAGCACCATAAGCCATGGTGTATCCCAAAAAGGAGCAAGCGAGAACGAGATAGCAAGCGGAGAAGTAAGGGCAAGTAGCGTGATCCATGTTTTAAGCTGGTTTGATTCGTTTGTAAGTGATCTAAAAATTAGATATACGCCCAGAAGGTTAAGGATAGTGGTAAAAGTAGCGATGATCACTAAATGGTACTGGAATATAAGAAGAAGAGTTCCGATCCAATAGGATGGGTATGGTCCATACCGTACACCCAGATGGCCTGGCATTCCAGTAATAAATGGTACATGGCAGGGAGTAAGATTTTCTCTAAATACTCCTTGGATGAGACGATTTTCAACCATCAATTCTGGATGTGAGTCACAATGAAAGAACTGGTATGTTTTTAATACAAAAATAGCCTCGTCTGGGCCAAACTGACTACTTCGCGCTGCTAAAGCGATCCGAAAAATACTTAAGACTACAACAAAAAGTATAACAAAGGTTTTTTTCATCGTATGTTTCTCAAAAATAGCCATGGTGAATACAGGTATAATACACTAAAAATTTGGTATATAATATTGTGGCAATGCGGTGGTAGTTCAGCGCCATCCAAAAGCTTTGCATTTTGGCTGGTCCGCCGAATTGAGAAGCTATTGGCGGAGTAGTATGCTTCAGTTACATGTATTACGTTTACGTTTTAGACTGCGAAAATAATACTAAACATGTTTTATACACTGGTTATACGTCGAACCTGAAACAAAGACTCAAAGAGCACGTTTCTGGAAATACTAAAACAACGAAGAAATTTCATACTCTCAAGCTTATATATTACGAAGCTTGCTTGGACGAAACTGATGCGAGAAAAAGAGAACTGCAACTTAAAACTGGATTTGGAAGAGGGTATCTGAAAAAAAGATTGGCAAATTATATAAAATCGCGGGATTAGTACACCGGTAGTATGCATCCTTCCCAAGGATGAGAAGGGGGTTCAATTCCCCTATCCCGCTCAAATCCGAAGGATTTACACTGGTAAATAGTCTTTACTATTTTCCATGTGCTAATTTGTACAAAGAGGAGGTTTAATTCTCGTATTTAGTTCATTATGGTAATCAAATTCAAACCTCCCCTATTCTCCTGTATAAATTCAACTTTTCCCAATTCCAAGCCACTATTTTAACTATCTTTTTGTTAGCTTGGAAAAATTTTGACCGGATACCTGAATCGGACCTGATGAAAAAGTTTAATATCCTTTCTCATTTCCTAGCGTAATGATATAGTATGAATCACAAAGCTTATGCATTTTTTATCCAGTGAACAACGCAATCAGATTTTCCTCATAATGAACGATTCTTATTATATTGATCGTGTTAATTATTTATCAGAATTTTTAGAGAAAACCCGGGACCCTAAGATTAAAGTTGATCCAGATAAACTCCTTAGTCTTCAGTTTGAGGCTGCAAACTTTGAGACAAAGGTCTGGCAAGTTATGGCTGAACAAAGAGAAATCATAAAAGACTTAAAGGAGAAGAATAACTTAACTGAGCAAGAACAGAAAGACCTTGAAAGGACACGTGACAACCTGGAATCACACATACAGCTTCTTCGTATCCTTCACACCATTTTTGATGGAGTTGCTTGGAGATCCTTGAAATATAACCGTCTTTTTTTAACTAGTGCAGCAAGGAGTACAACATCTGGCGCTTTCAATATTCATTTGAAATCGAGTGAAAGTCTTTTTTCCTGGGCATACTCAATCCAAAAAGACCATAAAGGAATCGTCTTGATTAATGATCTAACAAGATTCTTGAGGATTGGAGATTTAACTGAGGTGTTTAAAAATACAGCCGTAGTCCACGAACTGAAGAAAAATGGCGAAAGAATAATTAATTTTAAAACTTTGAAGTTAAGAAAAGGAGCTAAAATTAGTGATCAAACGAGGAAAATGCTTGAGCTTCAGCAAATTGCTTTTACCGGAAAAATTATTCTTGATGATGGTGCTGAATTGGAGCAACGTTTTTCCCAAACCAAACTCGACACGCACTTTTCAACAGTAGAGAGCCTGCTAGAAACAAGTAAACAACAAATTGTTGCTCGTAGGCAACTAGAGCCGTTTATTCAACTTTCTATCCTAAATTTAGAAAAGGCTTACACGCGACCTCACAACATGAAGAAGTACTTCAAATCTTTTCGTTACACTGGTTGGAGTACTCAATGGCAACTCAGTCATACTAATTATGACCACTTCTTTTATGACGAACTGGGAAATTTCATTAGGAATCAAGCGCCATTTTCCATCTATCCACTTTCAAACGAACTTTGTATGAAACTAATGTCAGGACAAATTCTGATTAAGAGCACTATTAATTATGAGCTTTTAATTCAAGAACTTAGATGTCAAGGTTGGCAAACAGCAGTTAACGAACCCAATATACCTAGTGATAGAGAAGAAAAATTGAAACACATTTTTGATAATAAGAAATTTATTTTTGCGAATGTAGGTGATGACGATGGTTTCATTAAAATAAAAAGAGGTCCATTTGATATGGTTATCCCCCAAAACTGGATAGCCATGATGTCAATGGAGTTTATGACTTTTGAAACTCTGTGTAACACATTGGAGGAGATTTATCGCCAAGCTATAATTGTTCAAGCACCAATGACTGTTTTTCCTGAGTTTCCCAACTCGGAAGAAGTATGGAATTAACAAAAAGAAATAGGGACAGCGAATTCTCTATTTTAATATCACATCTAAAAAAAATGCATAGCAGGCTTTTTCATGCTCTTGGAGCTTTCTATATTTGGGAGTCATTGGAAGAACAAATTGCATCAAACATAGTTGGTAAAGATAAGTCTCGAGCAAATGTGGAAGTAATGAACAGATTTAATAGTTTCTTTGTTATATCAAAACAAGCATTACATGTGTATTGGCTTATAGAATTAGCAAAATTATTTGATGACATGGGCCAGTCGTTACATGTCACCAAACTAATTAACTTTGCAGAAGGTAATAGAGGTAAATTATCAAAACAAGAATTTTTTCGGCTAAATAAGGACAGGAGATTTGCAAGTGAATTATACGAAAAATATCAAGGTTTGTCTCAAGAGGACTTAAGTGGACTAAGAACAAAATTAAAAAAACATATTGGAATAATTAAAAGGCTTGATACCCATAGAGATCAATGTTTAGCTCATGATGATATTAAAAAATCAAAAATAAGCTTAACCCGTAAAGAGGTAATTACACTTTTCGATTTAGTGAAAGTGGTATTAAATCTTTTTTCACAAAGATTGGACTTCTCGTCCACTTCCTACAAGCATGTTGAGGCAGACTGTAAGGCCGATACTCAGCGGTTAACCGAATACTTAAGAGGGTACGAGAAATACAAATTCAACGAGGAACTTGAAGAAAAAAATTAGACCAATAGGATGCTCCCTGTGACTAAGACGGATCAATAGTGCTCAATTGCCAACATGCGCTCCCTGAAAAAAGTACGTTCACCACAGAGATCATTCGGTACCCAGATATTACCACTTTTTACTATCTTTGCGATCTTTACCAAATACCTCCAAATACAGAAACGGATTGATTTCCTTCAAGTAGCCTTTGAAAACAGTAAGTTGTAAAACTAATTCAGGTTGGTTTGTAATAAGTAACCAAGACCGATTTTTATCTTAGTAATAAGAGGAGAATCGTATTCGAATAGATATAGTTTGATATATTCATACAGGCCAAAGTGGTCCGAGCCAATTACGGTTACCACTCAAGTTAATATATGATTTTCCCTATGATATACTTTGATCATGCCTCTTCCGAAGTATCTGACTACAGTAACTCCCCTTTCCAAGACTATCGCGCTTATTCTTTTTACCCTCCTTCCCATTCTCGGATTTATATTCGGTATGCGATATCAATCACTCCTGACTCTTTCCAACAATAAACCTGGTGTCGTAGTGACGGAAGCAACACCAACTTCAAGCACGAGTCAGCTTCCCCCACCATTCCCCCTTGATGATCAGAGTGCGCGCTATTATATAAGAAAAAATGTTTTATATTACCGAACAAAAGACAAACCGAAGAATCCTACCGGGATATATATTAGTA
This sequence comes from uncultured Gammaproteobacteria bacterium, assembly GCA_964649915.1. Taxonomy (GTDB): domain Bacteria; phylum Patescibacteriota; class Microgenomatia; order 2-02-FULL-39-11; family 2-02-FULL-39-11; genus CAZYQZ01. The sequence goes on from CAZYQZ010000089.1 coordinate 4,162, forward strand.
AAGACACCACTATTTCCTATACGCAATTTGAGGGAAAAGATATTACAGTAAAAGGAAAATTCGTTTTAGAAAGAGAGCAAGTCCAATGTATACACGCACCTTGCCCACCTCTAGATTCTACAGTTATTCACCTTGATTCTGTTAGCTTAAAGTAAGCATTGTCCTAGAATTTCCAAGAATTGAAGATGATGCTATACATAGTAACCACAAAGAAGCTCAGTACCAGTATGGTACCCAGGTGAAAACTTATTTTTTCCCCAGGCTTTATAAAGAGAATAGTAGAAACAAGAATTCCCAAGAGTGCATACACATGGAACTCTATGGGAAATGACTGGGCGAGGATAAATAATAGAATAAATAATATGCCGCAAACCCCCGCACTGACTCGTTGACCATATACGGTCGCTATAGTTTTTACATGTGCTTTTTTATCAGCTGAGTAATCTCGCAGTGCACCTATGATGTGTATAGCGCTTACCCCCAGAAATAAAGCTGCGCTTACCGGAAGAAGAAGTGGTTGATAGTGGACGTTTCCTGAGAATAGATACCCAGAAAGAAATACAAACATCACAAATAACCCGTTACTCACACTATCCCAGGGAGGTCTCTCCTTCAGGCGAACCGGGTAGGATGAATACAGATATGGTATGACTATGGCAATAATGGAAGTACCCCAAAGACTACCATTGAATGTGAAAAGAGTGGGAAGAAGAATACTCAGAACACTGACCCATTGGAACTGTTTTAAAACCTGAATTTCACTTTTGTACACCTTCACTCCTGATATTCCGCCTTTGAATTGATTTATGGTATCCGAGCGAATGTCAGCCTGATCATTGACGCTACATATCCATAAAGAATATGGAAAAGACCAGAGAAAAGCAAAAAGAAATACGAGAACAGAGAACGAATTACCTGAAATAAGAACTCCGAGAAGAAATACGAGAAAGGTAGAAGGCCAGAAAAGAGGACGAGAAACTTCTATCGCCCGAATGATCATTTTGACCATACATCACCTACTATACTCCCTGAAATAGATTATTTTCGGAGAATTTTAAACGCATGAGACCAGTCGTTTTTCAGAAATCCTGGGATACACCAGAGAATACATAAGGGCTCAATCACTCGTGCAGCTTCTACCATCCCCATATCTTCAATCTCCCATCCGAACTGCGTGAGGATGCTTCCCACTTCTTTTTTGGCGGACTCATTGTTTCCACAAATAAACATACTTGGCTTGATTCCATCAAAGTCTGGGTCTACCATGAACGCATTCCCCACACTGTTGAATGCTTTGACGAAGTGAGCATCAGGTGCAATTTTTTGCAATTTCTCCATCAGAGATTCGTTGAGATTAGTAAAAAATGATAAGACACCATTGGTGGGTGGCGTATCGGATAAAGGATTTGTGGTGTCTATGATTGTTTTTCCCGCTATATCACTCGCAATACTTCGTACAACTGTCTCTGCAGCGCTTCCTTTGGTGGAAAGAATGATAAGGTCAGCATGTTTTACCAGATCTTGAGTTTTTCCGATAT
>CAZYQZ010000090.1:0-5608 GCA_964649915.1 uncultured Gammaproteobacteria bacterium
TGGATGGACGATGTCTCCTGGGTGGACACTTTCAGGAATCGAAAAAGCAGCTCAGTTAATCTCTTCAGACGTACAAACAAACGAGTATAATGTGGCAATGGTTGTAGACGCCGAAAACCAAGGGTTGCCGCTGCGGTATTTTTTGCAGGTGTATAAAAAGCCTCCTTTATCAGTTGAACACTACGACAGTGCTCGGGTTTTATATGTAGTGATAGAGCCAAAAACTATACTCACGGATGTTCATATGTTTGAGATTGAGTCTTTTGGAGAGTATACAATCAAAAAAAACTGGAATATCCAAAATGGATATTCACTCTATCGGCTGGAGAAGAAAGATGAGGGATAACTATTATGACTGACCTAGAGAAAATTAAGGCAAAGATTGATATAGTCGACTATCTCTCAGAGTACATGACGCTTAAGAAAGCGGGCAGAAATTTCAAAGCGCTTTGTCCGTTCCACTCCGAGAAAACACCATCTTTTGTTGTATCTTCCGATAGACAAACATGGCACTGTTTTGGGGCGTGTCAAATGGGTGGAGACATATTTGAATTTGTCCAGAAATGGGAAAATATAGAGTTTTTTGAAGCTCTAAAAATTCTTGCCAAACGTGCAGGAGTAGAACTTTCTAATTACCAGCCAACGGAAGGAGTGAAGCTGAAAGATAGGCTGTATGAAATAAACCATCTTGCGAGCGAGTACTACCACTTCATCCTAAAGAGTCATCCGCTTGGGAAAAAAGCATACGAGTATGTACGCAATCGTGGCATCTCAGATAAGATGATCGACGCGTTTTCTCTAGGATATAGTCCTAATTCTTGGGATGCAGTCATAAAATTTCTGAGAAAAAAAAATTATACACAGGATGAAATTGTTTCATCAGGACTTGCTATCAAGACAGATCTAGGTCGTATATATGACCGATTCCGTGGAAGACTCATGTTCACTCTGAAGGATCATCGAGGAAATTATGTAGGGTTTTCAGGACGAAAGATTGACGCTTCAGACGATAAAGAGGCCAAGTATATCAATACTCCTGAAACACCTGTGTATATAAAAGGGAACTTGTTATACGGATTTGATCTGACGCTGGATCCAATTCGGAAAGTAAAAGAGGCAATAATTGTCGAAGGTGAGTTCGATTTCCTTTCTGCTTACAGAGTAGGAACGACCAATATTGCAGCGATAAAAGGATCAGCGTTCACGGAGGGACAAATTCAACTTCTCAAGCGTCACGCAGAAACTATCATTCTCGCGCTTGATAGTGACTTTGCAGGATCTGAAGCAGCTAAAAAAGGAATTGAACATGCAGAAAAAGCCGGACTGCTTCTGAAAGTGATACAGCTTCCAATTGGAAAAGATCCTGATGAGTGTATCCAAAAAGATCCGGGAGCATGGAAAAAAGCGGTAAAGAATGCAGTAAATATTTATGATTTCCTCATTGAAAAATTTTCTGTGCAGTATGATGAAACAACAATTTCTGGGAAGAAAAAAATAGGTGATGAAATCGCGCCATTTCTTTCTCGTATCGATAATCCAATAATTTATTCTCATTACGTGAAGCTTCTCTCCAAAAGACTTGATGTGGATGAGGAAGCTGTCAATTCTTTGGTTGAAAAAAGTAAACGAACTCAGGTACTAGGAGAGAAAACACAAATTGCCACACCTTCCAATAAAAAAGAGCGAGAAGAAATTATAGAGGAATACTTTCTTTCTCTCATATTACAATCACCTCATTTGAAACAAACAATTGAGGAAATATCAAAACGGCTTGTCCAGAGTGATTTCATTTTGCCACCTGTGGCAACAATTATCTCCAAACTTACTGGGTACTTCAATGCACACGAGAGTCTGGATGTGAAACTCTTCACAAGTACACTTTCTTCTGAGGTACTTCCTACTTTTGATCTGGCATATCTTACTGATCAGGAGAGAACAGTAAAGGATCATGCTGTCTACGATAAAGAAGTGATAAAAACATCAGCTCTTATACTATCCAATTCACTGCGAAGGAAGATTGGTGAATGTACGACTAAGATACGCAAAAGTGAGAAAACTGGAGATGAAAAAGAGATAAGTGTGCTTCAGATCGAGGTACGAAATCTTCTCGCAAAACTTCAAAAACTGGAGAAAGAGACGAAATAATCATATAATAGAGTATTCTATGGCCAAAAAAGCAAAATCAATCAAAAAAGAAGTCAAAGGAAAGGTAAAGCCAGTGAAAGCTGGAAAGCCTCTAAAGGCTCCAAAAGCCAATCGTGAAGAGGAAATAAAGAAGCTTGTAAAAGGTGGAAAAGAAAATGGATTCATCACCCAAGATGAGATCCTCGCAGTCTTTCCGAAGCCTGAAGATCATCTTGTGGAGCTAGATTACCTCTATGCCGAACTGATAAAAGCCGGAGTTGATGTTTTTGAAACTCTTTCAGATGAAGATGAGAAGGATGCAGCTCGAGCAGTTTCAGAGCTTGAGAAAGAACTAGAATCGCTAGCAGTCATTCATGAAGGTGGAATCTCTGATCCGGTACGTATGTATCTTAAGGAAATCGGGCGTATCCCACTGTTGAAGTTTGAAGATGAAATTGATCTTGCAAAGCGGTATGAAAAAGGGGAAAGAAGGGCCAAACAAAAGCTTATTGAGTCCAATCTTCGGTTAGTAGTATCTATTGCAAAAAAGTATATCGGTCGAGGATTATCACTTCTTGATCTTATCCAGGAGGGAAATCAGGGACTTATCAGAGCGGTTGAGAAATACGATTGGAGAAAAGGGTATAAGTTCTCAACATACGCAACATGGTGGATAAGACAAGCTATCACCAGAGCTATAGCTGATCAAGCACGCACGATTCGCATTCCTGTCCACATGGTAGAGACGATCAACAGATTTTTGAAGATCTCAAGAAAACTTATGCAGGAGTTAGGTCGGGAAGCGACTCCAGAGGAAGTAGCAAAAGCAATGGAAGTAGATGTGGATAAGGTTCGCGAAATCATTAAAGTATCACAGGAACCCACATCTCTAGCGACACCTGTTGGTGATGATGAAGACTCGTTCCTCGGAGATTTTATTCAAGACACAAGTCAGCCATCACCGTATGACAGTGCTTCACGAGAGCTTCTGAAAGAACATCTTGAAGAAGTTCTTCACACTCTTTCTGATCGTGAGAAACGCGTCCTAATCCTTCGGTTTGGTCTTGAAGACGGAAGACCGCGTACACTTGAGGAAGTGGGTGCAGAGTTTGGTGTCACACGCGAGCGTATCAGACAAATAGAGGCAAAAGCACTTCGTAAACTTCGCCACCCATCACGCAGTAAGAAACTCAAAGACTACCTCGAATAACATATACTTCGAGTCTACTGATTCTAAAATAAACCCATAGAGTTGTACTTCATATTGGGATGGACTTTAGCCTTGTTTGGTGATAAAATTCCTCACACGTTAAAAAGTTAATATTCCCCTGTAGCTCAATGGTAGAGCGGCATCCTGTTAAGATGAAGGTTCCTGGTTCGAGTCCAGGCGGGGGAGCATCTACAGTTTTCTCTGGATTTCTTCTGTTTGCGATTTATCTCAGACTCAACTATACTTCTAGGCAGGATGGAAAAAGAAGAGGTAAAAAAGGGTAAGGAAACTGACGAAAAGAAAGCTGTCTCAACCTTTACAAAGCTCCGTTATAACAGGAAGTTTCGCCTATGGTTTATTGGCATTCTCTTAGCAATCGTTGCAGTTTTATTTATATTTTTTGAAAAGCTGAGAATTGCACTGGCGATTGCTTTTATAGCGCTTCTGGCCGCTTTTGGGCTTGAGGTTTTTCAAAATGATTGGGATTTGCAAAAACTTTGGGAAACTAAATCATTTGAGCAATCGGAAGTGGGACGAGATGAAAAAGGAAATATCCGGCTCGATGAAGCAGGAAACATTCTTTTTGATAAATTTGGTAATGTCACATCGGATAAGGCTGCGGGTAAAAAAGCAGATGAGTACAACTGTGATGATTTTTCAACACAGCCAGAAGCTCAATCATTTTTTAAAAAAGTTGGAGGAGTTGGAAATGATGTGAATAGGCTTGATGGAAATAAAGATGGAGATGCTTGTGAAAGCTTGCCTAAAGGAGGTGGAAACTAATGAAAGGATTTTTACAATTTGTTAGAGAACAAGGCGTTGTTGGACTCGCTGTTGGGTTTATTTTAGGAGGTGCTGTATCAAAGCTTGTAGCGGCGCTTGTTGAGGACATCATTAGTCCAATTCTCGCTCTCGGTATGAGCAATGTTAAAAATCTCAAGGAGGCATATATTCAAATCGGTGCAGCGAGAATAATGTGGGGAGATTTTCTTAATGTGCTTATTGATTTTGTAGTAATCGCACTCGTCGTTTATTTTGGTGTGAAATTGCTAAAGCTCGACAAAATGGATAAGAAGAAAGGGTAATGTTGTTTAGTTTGGAAAAGTATTATCTAATCCTAACGACTTATATGCGCTTTCAATACTCTGCAAACTAAACCCAAGCTCAACTTTACGGTTCCTGAACATATCAACTAGGGGGAGCCATCTTTCGCTAAAGCTACAGATGGTTTTGATACCACTGTAGTAACAGTATGTTTTATACATACATTTTGTACAGTTCAAAATCCAAGATTTTTTATTTCGGATATACCTCGGATCTTCGGAAAAGACTGAAAGAACACAATGAAGGCATGTCTGCCTCTACAAAGCCGCATGTACCTTGGAAGCTAGTTTGGTACTGTGGATTTCCCGAAGAGAAACACGCGAAAGATTTTGAACGGTACTTAAAATCAGGAGCCGGAAAAGCATTTGCGTATAAAAGATTAGTGAGTAGCTTTAGAGAAAGATGATTCTTCCTAGTAAGGTATCTGAAGCCTCGGCGAAAGATACCAGGCGGGGGAGCCATCTTACGCTATACATACAAATTCTATTACACCTCTGTTGCATCGGATATTTCGCAGGTCTACAATAAGAAATTATTTCTCATAATAAAAAGATCAACAATAAAACAAGTATTACAAGTCAACAATTCAGCCTTATCTTGTTGTTATCTGGATACGGGCTGCTCCTTCTGGTTCTACGGCTATTCTCTATCTCATACCAGCAATCTTTACAGGTGATACTCATAACTTTTTTCATCTTATTTTTCTTACCAAAAAGATTTATCGACTTTGCACAAAAATTTCACGGATACTCATTTGATGAAACTGCCAAAGGGTATGGTCCCAAAAGCGAAATAGTAGCTACTATTTTTCAACTTATATGTTTTATTCAAAGTATTATGATCCGTGCTCTCACACGCTATTTTCCTTTTCGACTTTTTCACCAAACCAGGTTAACTCACTATCAAAACGTCAACATAGATATCTTTCTAGATTCTCTAGAGAGAAAACTGATTCGTCGTAAGATACCTATCCAAATGGGATCAGGGGAGAGACAGTCGTTATTTTTAAAAATTTATTTTTCTATCCAGAAGGACACTCCTATGAATGAGGCTGAGTTTATAGAGAAATTGGAAAGGACACTTTCTAAATTATATTCCGATATATACATACGCTTTGATGAAAAAGGGTATCACCTTCTCATTCCTAATACATATCTCTAAATCTGATCC
>CAZYQZ010000091.1:0-5581 GCA_964649915.1 uncultured Gammaproteobacteria bacterium
TTTATATTGTAAAAACGAAGAATTGTCGCAAGGAAAAAAATTGTAGCTAAGAGTATTTTTTGTCTCATGGGCTATTGAGAGTATACGGGTGTTCTATTAGAGAATGTACAAAAACGCAATGATAGTTATACCCCAAATCACCATCGCTAGAATAAGAGGTTTATCGCTTGTAATAATCTTTTCGGGCTTTTCACCCTCTTGTCCTTCATAGATAAGTTGTGCATACCTCATTAGTCCAAATATCACAAAAGGAATCGTGGCGATCATCCATTTGCGATCAAGGGCATGTGGAAAAACGTTAATGATAAACTCACGAAATGGACCGTTAAACTTCGGCGGCTCCTCAAGGAAGGTAAACAAGGCGTACGAGAGTATAGAGGCGGTAGCAAAGGTTGACGTATAAAAATCTAACAGATGTTCTCTATATTGGAAAAGAGCAGGTCTGGTAGAAGTACCATGACGAATATACTCTGAATGTCTTTTTGTTGAGGCGATAAATAACGAAACAAAAAGCACTGAGAGCAGAAGCCAAATGGGAAGATGATATCCAGTGAGAGCCTCTCCCGCAAGTGTTCGTAGGGTGAATGAAAAGGCGATACTCAGGATATCAAAGATAGCGTATTTTTTAAGAACTGTTGAATATAACAAATGTAAAAGCGCGAATGCAGCAGCCATGAAGAAAAATGGGGCAGAAAGAAGTATCGAAGCTATGAGTCCAACAAGTACTAAAAGAAAGGCGAGCTCAGTAGCAAGACTGGTTGAAACACGTCCTGAAGCAACTGGCCGGAATTTTTTCTCCGGATGAATCTTGTCAAACCGAAGATCAATAATATCATTAAATAAATATGAAGCGGAGGAAATAGCACAAAAAATAATAAATCCCAGTAGAGACAGGTAAAATAGATTACCATCAAACAATTTACCGTTAAATACAATTGCTGAGAAAATGATTAAGTTTTTCACCCACTGATTAGGGCGAAGCGCTTTAAGAATTGGAATATTTTTTTGAATAATCGAGATACTTGATAGTTTCATTTTCAACTCTATTTTAGCATTTATCCATGCTACAATGGGAAGATCTTTTCAAATAGCATGAAAAAGGTTATTAGATCGCACATTTTTTTTATCGTATTCATTGTCTTTATTTGTTTCCTCTATATTCATAATCTTACGCGAGATATCTACAGTGGTGATACAGGAGATCTTGTTAGTGCTTCATGTGTACGGGGGGTCGCACATCCTCCTGGATATCCACTATTTACGGTTGTAGGTTCTGTTTTTTGCCATTTACCCGTACCGTTGCCACCGGTTGCGCGAGTAGGATTAGTTTCTGTCTTCTCTAGCGTTTTGGCTCTGGGCCTCTTGTATCATTTCGCATATCGAGTGACTCGAAGCTCGTATCTTTCACTTTTATCTGTTTCAGTACTAGCGTTCTCTTATTATTTCTGGTTACACGGGGAAATTCCTGAGGTTTTTGGACTCAACAATCTATTTGTAGTAGCGATTCTTTACGCCGGTTTGCGATTTCATATTGAAAAGAAAATCCGTTTTTTTTACCTTCTAGCATTTTTTTCTGGTCTTTCACTTACGCATCATCATACGATTATGTTACTTTTTCCTACGATTTTTATTTTACTTATTGCGAATATTTCTCTACTCTTCTCCAAAAAAAGATTTTTGCTGCTTGCTATCGTATTGTTTGTACTAGGATTATTACCATATCTGTATGTCCCGCTAGCCGCTTCTTCATCACCCATAATTAATTGGGATGATGCGAGAACTCCTGTGAATTTCCTTCGACTTTTAAGAAGACTTGATTATGGGGGATTTGCTCCAAGTGTGGATAATGGTGTACCCGGTGAAGTAAAAAATATTCTTTTGAAAGATTTTATTAAAACTCTTGTTTCTACGTATTCATATCAAATTATTTTTGTTGCAGTTGTAGGACTGATTAAGTTGCTACGATCTGATAAATGGATAGCTCTCGCAATTCTTTCTGGTTTCCTTCTAGCTGGACCTGGATTTGCGTGGTATTCCGCAACATACATTACTAGCAGCACTGCATGGGGAGTAAATGAGAGATTTTACATTCTCGCATCAGTCGTATTCGTCTTCCTTCTTCCTTATGGGTTTATGTATCTTTTTGAGATATCTAACAAATTTTTTTCTAAACGATTTTATTCATCACTCTTAATTTCTTATTTTCTCATTATTCCTTTTTTTCTTTTTACCGCCAATATGCCAAAAACAGATCTTTCAAAAACAAGTATTGGAAACACGATAGCTTTAGATTTTCTCACTATTCTTCCAAAAGATGCTTTATTATTTATTACTGGAGACACAACAACATTTAACAGTTGGTACGTACATTATGTATTAGGAGTACGAAGGGACATTGGTCTTGTGAACCCCCCTGGTGTCGGGAATAACATGGTAATGGAACATCTAGTAAATGCATTTCATCTACGGTTTCCAGACACTAACGCTCAAGAAATTGTGCAAAAAACTCTTACTGATATACAACCAAAAAGGCGTATTTTTACAACGTATGACGTGCCAATGCAATTACCCAATTTTACCCTTGTACCGTATGGACTTATCTACGAAATGGTTAGTATAAACGCACTTCCTACGAAAGATGAATATATTGCTCAAGTTGAGGACTACGTAAAGAAAACACATCCCAAACGCCGAGAATCTTTAACTCTTGCAGAACAAAATCTTGTAACTGCCGAAATTCCAATGATTTATGCGAACGGATTTATACGTGTCGGAGATTTTATCGCTTCATACTACCAAGATCCGGCTTTAGCAGAGCATTATTACAGAAGAGCGCTTTGGTTAGATAATGAGAATCCAGCTGCATATGCTGGACTGGGTCTTAGCCTCTATAAAGCGTATGGTGATTGTGAGATGTCGATACATAACATGCACGAGGCAATACGAATATATCCTATTTGGAAAAAATACTATCTTCAACTTTTTTTACTTGCGCAAAAATGTAATAACGTCAATCTACAAAATAGTACTAAGTCCGTATATAGGAGTACCTTTAAAGAGGATATACAGCAAGTATTGATAAGAGAAAAGATGCAATGAGAATAGCATTTTTTAACTATCTGCCCCTTGAGCATGGCGGTGGATTAGCGCGTTTTTTCACCGATGTTTCACTTGGCTTAACTAAGAGATTTAAAGATGTGGAGATTACCATAGTTACCTTTGACAAAGGAACAAGTGAGAAATTTCTTAAACTATATAGTATCTATTTTCTCCAACCACAAAAGACTACAACCGCATTATCTTCTGCCGGTTCTATCAAAAAAAATCTTCAAAACATTTCATATATCCAATGTAATGGTCTTGCCAACTTAAAAAAAACGCTTAAAGAATTTGATCTTATCTATAGTAAAAACGATTTTTTAGAAGTTCTACTACTTACAGTATTTATAGGGAAGAAGGCTTTGCCTCCAGTTATATTTGGATTTCATACACCAGTACACTATGAAAAAATCTTTTCGTTCCAATCTCTATTACACAACCTACTGTATCAATCACCTCTCTACCTTTGGGGAATAGGATCGGCAAAAGGATTTCATGTTTTGAACATTTTTGATAAAAACTTCCTACAAAAACAGTTTCCAAAAATGCCTGTGTATCACATACCTAATCCATTTAATTTTGTTCAATTTAAAGAAAAGATTCGCAGTGTACGAAAAAAAGACAAGAACATACACCTTCTCTGGGTGGGAAGACTCACAAAAGAAAAAGGTATCGATGATTTTCTCTGGATAATAAAACAGATACACCAGCTCGGATATCAGAAAAAAATTATTGTTGAAATAGCAGGTACAGGTCGGTATCAAAATGAAGTGCAGCGAGTAGCAAAGCTATACCGGAATATCATCTATCACGGGCAAGTCGATCAAAAAAGCATAGCGAAGCTCTACGCTCGTAATGATATATTTATTAGCACAAGTAAACTTGAGTGTTTTCCCTACACATTTCTTGAAGCACCAAGTATGGGTCTTTCAATCATAAGCTATGATATTCATGGATGTAGTGATATTATCGATCAGCAAAAAAACGGTATTTTAGTTTCGACAAAAGAAGAAATGGTAAAAAAAATTATCGAATCGACACAATGTACTTGGCCAACCAAAAATAAAATTTCATCGTATATTAAGAAAAAATATAATACGCAGTCACTCTATCTACAATTACATCACATGCTAAAACGTATATATGAACAATCATTACAATAAATCCTATTATCAGTGGCAGAAAAAATCTGCATCACTGGGAGCCATGATTGATCTATGGCATTTTCAGCCGTATATCAAGATAACTGATAGCGTGCTTGATTTTGGGTGCGGAGACGGAAGTATCTTAGAGAAACTACAATGTAAACGTCGTTTTGGTGTAGAAATCAACAAGTCAGCGATACAGCAGGCGAAAAAGCGGGGGATAGGTATTTTTACGAGTATTTCAGATATAGCCTCCACACAAAAATTTGATGTTATTATTTCCCATCATTCTTTAGAACATGTACATAATCCTTTTGAAGTGCTTCAGGACTTAAAAAAGCACACAAAAAAAGGAGGATACAATGTTCATGTTGTACCAATTGATGACTGGAGAATGGAAAAACAATATGATCCCCATGATATTAATCAGCATCTCTATACCTGGACACCTCGACTCTTGGGTAATGTATTCTCCAAGGCGGGATTTCGGATTGTGAATGTAGAAATTCTCACCCATGCCTGGCTTCCTTTAAGCGCATATACATATCGAATTTTACCTGCCCCGATTTATCATATTCTTTGTAAGATATGGAGTGTTCTGACAAATAATAGGCAGCTTCGTATCGTCACAACGGTATGAAAAAGAAAAAAATAATATCATGCACCGTCGGTATATGTGTATATAACGAAGAAAAAAACATTTCTCATGTACTTGAATCTCTTCTTTCACAAAAGCTTCATCGTGTGTCGGTAAAAGAAATTTTGATAGTAGCTTACGCAACAGATTCCACATATAAAATCGTAAAAAAGTTTACTCGTGCAAATAAAAAAATACGATTAATCAAACAAAAAAAAAGAGAAGGGAAGGCAGGAGCTGTAAATCATCTTATCGAAATCTCTAAATCAGATGTCCTCGTTCTTTTGGGAGGAGATGTTATTCTGACACCCCATGTTATCGAATATCTTGTCAGTCCGTTCTTAGACACAGCTCTTGGGATGACAGGGGCACGACCTATTCCAGTCAATGATATTCATGATGGTTTTTGTGGCTTTAGTGCGCATTTGCTATGGGAGTTACATCACCAAATTTCACTCAAACAACCGAAAATGGGTGAGGTGATAGCATTTCGTAGAGTGTTTCGGAGAATTCCGATTCTTTCAAGTGTGGATGAGGCAAATATCGAGCCGCTCATTCGAGGTCAAGGATATACGATACGGTATGTTCCTCACGCAGTAGTTCATAATAAAGGACCTATGACAGTTTCTGATTTTGTTCGCCAACGCAGGCGCATTTATAACGGTCATCTTGCAGTAAAGTACGAACAAAGCTATGTAGT
>CAZYQZ010000092.1:0-5562 GCA_964649915.1 uncultured Gammaproteobacteria bacterium
ATTTCTATTATTTCTTAAATTCTTAATGGCCGCATCAAATCCAGTGGCTATTATATGAATTCCACGAGCAAAAGGATGTCCAGGCTTTTCCGCTTTATTTCTATAAGCGTCGGCTATTTTCCCAAATATAGTACCCCCATCAACTTCCCTGTCCATATTTTAAATATAACAAAAGACATACCAAATAGTATAGATTGGGAGCGAATTCAAATTGAACTGTAATCAGAAAATAAAACAGTGTCCACTTGACAAGAACAAAAAATATATGTAAGACTTGGGTTATATGGCAGATGCAGGACATCATGAACAACCACAACCAGCTCCACGTCCTCAACCACAAGAAAATCAACAGCGTGCAGTAGCAGCAGCTGCAGCTGAGGCACAAAGAAATGCTAATCCAGCCGTAGGTATTCGAGTTGAAGATCCGAAGACTCACTTCTATCGACGACAGGAAAATATTCTCCCAGCAGAAGCCCCTGGGAGTCTATCATATCCACTAGATCTTACGATGAACCAGTTAAACAGGGTACTTCTCGATCAGGGAGAGGTAAGACGAATGAGCGCTGGACGCGCTGCGCTTGCACCAATCATAGGCGCTCTGGGAACAGTTGCGGGCGTAGGAGAGTTAGGACTAAAGGCTCTCTCAGGTGTTCCCATTGCAGGAGTAGTAGCAGCTGGTTTATCAGGTGTATTCTCTCTTGCAAGAAGAGCCACAGGAGAGAACGCTTTTTCTATGGCAGCTCGTTTTATGAACAGAAGAGAAGATAGGCAAGGAATTACAGGATTATTATCACGCATTATTCATGGAGGTGAGAGTCGAGCGGTAAAATGGGCATTTTTCCATGAAGATAAAGATGCACAACAATTACTCCGCATGTATGATCAGATGACTCAAAGAAGAGAAGATGGAACTATTCGCATGAGTAGGCCTGAACAAGATGCGTGGCTTGATAGTATGGCTGTAGGAAGTAGAGATAGAATAAATGACATGATTGCAGCGGGAGTCATGGAAGAGTTGAAAGCCAAACTTATCCGTGAACATAATATGCAGATATCAGAGAAGGAAGCTGTAAAAATAAATAGAATGCACGATGCCTACGATATGGCAAAAAGACTCTTTGAGCGAAAAGTGCCAACACTGGGTCAGCGTCAAATTCTTGCCCAACAGGTTATTCCCGATCGAGTACGTACAAGAGAGAGAAGTTTATGGATGCAGCAAGCAGGTCTTGTAGCTGGGGTTGAAGCTGCAAAATCTGCGACATTCGTTCTTGGCGGAGCAGTTGCGGTCCCGGCCATTATTGAAGGATTAGGAGCACTTGCGCCAGCTGGCTCAAAAGTAGCTCTTGATATGGGAGGCATATTAAATACAACGGGTGCAAATATAGGAAAAGCTACCGCAGATGTTGGTGGAGGTCTCGGAGGATTTTTAAATTCCGTAGTAGATGGAATTAAAAACTTTAAGTTACCAAGTTTACCAAATCTTGGTGCAGCAGCTCCTGGTGCAGCACCGGTATCTGACTGGGTTCAAAAAGGATTATCAAATGCGCCAAAAAGCGCCTACTAAAAATTACTTATGGCACTTGTAGACCTTGCTAGCTTAGATTTACTTGACGCATTACTTGCGCACAATCTTTCTGAAGAACAGACAAAGAAGATGCTCCAGACCTATATCCAGTCCTATACCCTTATTCTTTCAGACGCTTTGGGAAAAGAACTAACTGAGAAAGATGACGAAGAGATGAAAAAACTTATGCAATCTCCTGATGTCACACCTGAGAAGATTGATGACTTCTATAAAACTCGTATTCCCCACTTTGAAGCTAAGGTAGTTCTTGCAGGACTCGAGTTTAAGAAGAGATTTCTCCTTTCTGTGTATTATGGAAAACTGAAGCAGATAAAAGATGGCAGTCTTTCCGGACAGAGTGAGTGGGAACAGATTGTGAAGAGTGCTGAAGAAGATAACTGGAATGAAGTGACAAGACTTCTAAAAGTAGTTGATACAATGTCTGCAGAAAAAACAGCAACACCTTCGTCTCCTCCACCCGCTGCAAAATAACCAGAAACTGACACTCAACGTTTTCCTAAATCCTATTTTTTTCCTTTCACTATCCCCTAATCCCTAATATCAGCCTCCTTTTTTCCATTCCCCTTCTTTTATCTGCTAATTCCTACCCCTTAGCGCCTACTTCCTACTCATTGTATTTCCTCTATTCCCTCCTCTACGCTTCTTTTGTACAATACGGTATATTTAGCGTTTAGCAATTAGTCATTAGCAATTAGAAAAAAATATTCACATTAGTTATAAGTAACGAATCACTTATAACTAATAACGAAGTACGAAATATGACCTACACAATTCACACAGATGGTGGTGCTCGCGGAAATCCAGGCCCATCGGCAATAGGTGTTTTTATCCAAAACAAAGATGGAACACTACTTCATAAATTTGGGAAGAAAATCGGAAATACCACCAACAATGTCGCTGAATATACGGCTGTCATAGAAGCGCTTGGATGGTTGTCTAAAAACATACAGAAGAATGTAGGACCTACATATGCCTTTTATCTGGACTCTACCCTTGTTGTAAATCAGCTCAATGGACTCTGGAAAATGAAAGAAGCGCACCTGCGAGTTTTACTTTTAAAAATACGAGAACTAGAACAACAAGTAGGTGGAAATGTTTCATATGCATATGTTCCACGAGAGGAAAATAGTGACGCAGATTTCCTTGTAAACCAAGCCCTCGACACGCCATAGTTTCAAGATTCTACCGGTCGAAAAAATAGTATTTTTTTCAAGCATTTATCAAGTAGAGATTAGTACGTAGTTTTTGGAAAGACGATTCAACTAACTTACCGTAACTTAGTTGTTACCTACCAATGTACTATCGAGCTAGACGCTTAGTTACTCGCTACTAACTTACTAATTAACTCATTAACCAACTACGAAGAAACAAACCAACTAATTAGCTTACTTGCTAACTTACTAACCTACTAACTTACTAATTAACTAACCTACTACTCACTACCTAACGAAGTAACGACTGACTAATTAATTAATTTGCTAACCAACTAATAGGACTCTCATTTACTATCCCCTAACTTACTAATTAACCAACTTACTAACTGCCTAACTTGCTAGCACTCATCACGACTCATATCGGTGAATCCCGACGTCCACTTAAGCTCAAACATGTTTCATAGGGTGCTGTTTCACAGATTCCCGCAGCAGAGATTTGTTATTTTATGTAGAATAAAACTATGGCCCGGACGAAAAAAATCCTTATCACTGAAGCTGAAAATCAATCTTTCCGGGTTGGAATTGTAGGTACGGGACAACTCGTCGATGCGTTAAAAGAAGAGTTGATACGACGGGGAGCAGTCGTCCTTGTCTCCCCCACTTTGATCACCGATTTTTCTACATGCACATACATTTTTCAACTTGATGAATTTGGAAAGACAGAAAAAATTGTTTCATTTTGCTTGAGAAAAAAAATCAGATTATTGACTGTGTATTTTTTCCAGTCAGAAGTGCGACATGAATTAAATCTTTTTTTTCAAAACCAAAAATTAGCCCGGTTACTTAGTATTGGGGACATCCAACTTTGGAATGAAACAAAACTCACCTCTACAATTATTTGGGCAATGTTTACTCAAGGAATTGATACGCAAATAATTGATTTGTCTAGGGACTCACCTCATCCAACTCGTAAAGAACAAATAGTGAAGAAAGTACCAGCAGTTTTACCTATCCCATCTATCTCTCCCCTATCATTCCAATTCCCACCATGGGGGAAATACCTTGTATTAATATTAATTTCTCTTACGCCGCTGATTATTTTTTTTGCAAGCTTCGGGGTTTCGATATATGGTATTTCACAAATGGTTAAAGATGTTGAACGGGGAGATCTGAAGAAGCTGGAAGAAAGGCAATCTCTTATCCGTGATAGTAGTAGGGTATCAGGCGCGATCTTAAATGTGACACACATCATCTTAGGACCTTTTTCACCAGTACTATCTCCTATTGATAATACCTACGCTTTAACCACAGATGTTCTCTCACTTATTGAAGTAAGTATGCAGTTGAAGGAGCAAGCAAATATTCTTAGAGGAGTTTTTTTCCAGAAGGAGCCTGAAAAAAATACAACTATTCTTACTTCTCTTTCGGAGAAAGTAGACGTATTCGATCAACGGTTGAATGAAACGCAATCTCATCTTTCGACATCTTTTTTGCCAGACACAGTAAAAGCAAAAATTGCGCAAAAAATAATAACGGGAAAAGAGTATGTTGGATTATTTCATTCACTCTCCCCCATTCTTGAGAAAGTATTATCCAAGGAGACTCAAACATACCTTCTGTTATTACAAAATAATACTGAGCTTCGACCTACAGGGGGATTTATCGGGTCCTACGGTATTATTAAAACTCAGTACGGTTCCCTCTCTTCATTTTCGATCCATGATGTGTATGAAGCGGATGGTCAGCTAAAAGCACACGTAGATCCTCCACTGCCAATTCGAAATTATCTCTCTCAACCAAACTGGTTTCTTCGCGATAGTAATTTTGACCCTGACTTCGCTCTTTCTGCAGTTCAAGCAGAATGGTTTTTGGAAAAGGAGACAGGAGAAAAGGTTGATGGTGTGATTGGGATAAATCTTTTCTTTATCCAAAATCTTTTGAAGGTTTTAGATCGGATATATCTACCGGATTATAAGGATACAATTACTGCCGATAATCTTATTTTAAAAGCGACGGTATATTCTCAGAAAGGATTTTTTCCGGGTTCCACAGCAAAGCGAGATTTCCTAGGTAGTCTTGGAAAAACACTTGTTTTTACAATCACCGAATCAAACAAACTGAATTATGCCAAGCTTGCTCAAAATATCCTTACATCTCTGGACCAAAAAGAATTATTATTTTATTTCCATGATCAAGAGCTTCAGGAAGAAATAGAGAAACGTGGGTGGGGTGGTCGAATGGCAAACGCATCTTGTCAAACCACGCAATGCTACGGGGATTATTTTTCGCTTATAGAATCAAATCTTGGAGTGAATAAAGCAAATATTTTTGTGACAAAAGATATTCGTATAAAAAAATCAGTTTCAGATGAGGGAATAATCACCTCAACAGTAACTGTACAGTATGAGAATAAAAGTCCAGCAAATACATTTCCTTCTGGAGATTACAGAAATTACGTGCGTCTATACATTCCTTTTGGGAGCACAATTTCTTCTATTACGATTGATGGTCAGATTCCAGAGCGTATCGCACAGGATGCGTATCTAGAGGATAAAGCCGAAGTTGGATTTCTCTTGGTGGTTCCCTCACAAGAGAAAAGAACTGTGGAAATACGATATGTTTTATCAAAAGCGTTTTTCCTGACTGATCGGACATATCAGTTTTTTTTTCAAAAGCAGGCTGGTGATAATCCATCATTAGTCTCTTTGACGTTACAGTTTCCTTCTGGATGGAATATAAAACCAGAGAATTTTGAAGCTATCCGGGGTGCAAGAGGGTATGAATATAAGACAGATTCTCGGGTAGACAGAGTATTTGTTCTCG
>CAZYQZ010000093.1:0-5546 GCA_964649915.1 uncultured Gammaproteobacteria bacterium
CAAAGTATTGTGACATACCAACAAAGATGTGGTTGGAGGGTATTCGTGTAAGTTGACTTAAAAATTTGACGGTTGATCCAATTGTTGTAAGTAGTGAAAGTAGAATTACAAGGAGTACCTCAGTATGGAAAATACGTTTGACTTTATTCATACAAGAATTTTTTCACTATATCACTACCTTTTAGCAAAAAGAATACAACATAATCTATCCAACCCGATCAGATAGTGAAATGCATAAAAAATTAATTGTCTAAAATTCTATAGACTCCCACAAATTCGGTACCAATAGGCTTGCTGAATACTTTCCCTTTATCTAGTTTTTCCTTAATGTTTCCAAATTGGTTACCGCGAGATACGAAAAAAAGCTTTTTTGAAGTAGTCATTTTTGCTTGTTCGACTTGTGAAAGATACTCCAAGGGTAAGACTTTAATGTTCGGATACTGCAACAGATACATAGCTATCCCATCTTCAGGATTACCACTATCAAGTCGTATAAAAACAAATGCGGTGTTCTTTCCAGCTTCTTGTACTATGTAGTTCGCCGCGTCTTTTATTCCGTACCCGGATGGCCACCCAGTTACATATTGAGAGAAATCTCCTTGAACTCGTGGTGTAAAAGATATGAGGTTATAAAATGTAAGCGGAGAAAGTAAAAAAACTACACCAAATGTGATGTGTAGAAGACTTATACTTCCCCAGATCTTCCGTGAGGTATTTCGTAAAAGAAAGTACGATAGTAAAATAAAAAGCGGTACCATGGGGTATACATATCGTGCATCGATTGTTTTTAAAAAAAGAGTCTCAAAAAATATTGGTGTGAGAGAAAAAAGTATAATTTTTGAAAAATGTTGTTTTTTCTGGTAGTGCCAGAAAAATAAGAAACTACACATAGCAGGACCCCCATAGAAAATAATAAACTGTACGATAGAGAAAAAACTCGATCCCCACTCGCCAACTGGAAAGTGAAGTAATTCCACAAATGTACGAATTCGTGTAAGTTCAAAATGATCAAACTGCCAATATCTATCTTGAATAAGCAGTGGACTAATACAGAGTGTAAATATGCAAAGTACTATAGAAGTTTGAAGCAGAACAGAAGGAAACGCTCTTTTTTTTATTCCATGATGGATACGCCAAAGAATAAGCGGAATAAAAAATATAAGAAT
Source organism: uncultured Gammaproteobacteria bacterium (assembly GCA_964649915.1). Taxonomy (GTDB): domain Bacteria; phylum Patescibacteriota; class Microgenomatia; order 2-02-FULL-39-11; family 2-02-FULL-39-11; genus CAZYQZ01. The sequence goes on from CAZYQZ010000093.1 coordinate 1,167, forward strand.
GCTAGACTTAAACCACCATCCCAATCCAATAATAGCCCCCAGCACTACGTTTTTCGCTAGATTCAAGTTTGCTTTTTCTGAGTTTACAATAACAAACCCAGCGGTATAAAAGAACGCTACCATACTTTCTGGAAGGGCAAGAGTGCCAAAAAGTCCGATGTATGGAGAAAATGAATAAAGTAAAAATAATAAAAGCGTATCTTTCCAAGAGGATGCTCCGGAAATCTTTAGTAATAGCAACAAAGTGACTGAAGAAAATACAATACTGGGAAGTCGAGCTGCAAGAACAACGTTAAATGGAAGAAATGTTGTTAATCCAAATAAAAGAGGTGTTGCGGTCTGCTTTCCATCAAGGGCTAGTGGGACACGAGAATCACTAAGATGTGTTGTGAGTATATATCCCCAATGGAGATAACTTGACTCATCGTTAAAAAGTGGTATGAACTGAACAAAAATGATGTGAAGGAGAAAAAACAGAACACCGACACTTATAAATCTAAACGTGTTATTTCGTAACAAGTCGGTAAATGTCATTGAGTGTAATAAGCACTATAAGGGTGAGCAGGATTGCCATTCCAATTTGGTGAACATAGCGTTCCCAGTTCGTACGGACTTTTTTCCCAGTTATCCATTCTATAATGACAAAGAGAAGTCTTCCCCCATCAAGGGCAGGAAAAGGCAAAACATTCACGATCGCGAGATTTAATGATAGGAGTGCCATAAGTTCAAGTACAGCATTACTACCAAATTTAATGGCCTGCCCAGTCATTTGAGCGATTCCTAAGGGGCCCGCAACATCTTTTGAGACTGACTGAAAGGATATAAGTTTCCAGACAGTTACTCCAATTCCTTTTACCAGTTCCCATGATAACTTAAGCGCTTCCTTTGTACCCAAAACAGGTGCTTGATACCACGGGTACTTCTTTTCTTCATAATTTGAAATTACTATGCCTAAGGGTCCCTGATCTTTCGGAAAATCTTTTCTTGGTGTGACTAGCATGTCTTTTTCTTGTGCTCCACGGATAATCTTGAGTGTAATTTCCTCTCCGAGATGCTCTCGGGTTAATTTTATGATTTGATCTCCGTTTTTAATCGAAACAGTTTGATCGTTAAACTGAAATGCTTTGATAATATCCCCCGGTGCAATTCCTGCTGTAGCTGCGGGAGATCCGGCGATACTTTTTTCTATATGAACTCGCTCGACTGGAACCATTACTCCCTGAGTAAATAAATACGAAGTCAAGACAATTGCTAATATGAAGTTCATTGTCACCCCTGCAAGGAGCACGATTGACCGTTGCCATGGTGGACGAGCGTAAAAAGCCCTGGAATAGTCTGGATCTTGCTTCGTACCACTGTGGGCCCCCCCATCCTCACCGTGCAATTTTACAAAACCACCGATTGGTAGCCAGTTGATTGAATATGTCGTTTCTCCCCTCTTAATACCAAAAATTCGTGGAGGAAGTCCAAACCCAAACTCTTCCACTTTCATGCCTAATTTTTTGGCTGCAAGGAAATGTCCGAGTTCGTGAATAAGAACAAGAACTGAGAGTACTGCAAGGAATACTAATGCTGTGATGATAATCATATCTTGCGCTACTTTATGCGAATGGCTGGGAAATAATTCAAAAAAGGTAGCAAGTAATTATTGTAAAGGAGGGAAAACTATAAATCAACGAGAAGACGATGTATAATTTAGCTATGAGCACTACTCCGCTGACAAATCAAGCCATCGAAATTCATATAAGGACATACCGGTCAATTTTAAAAGCATCTGGAAGCGTAAAAATTGAACAACTTATCGACTCACATGTTCAAATGAACTCCGTTCTTCATGAGAAAGCTGCAAACGATGATATAGATACCGCAGCGTTTATTTATAGCATGCTTCGTCTTCCTCAAAACATCTCTTCTGTAGAGCAGGTCATTTTAGGACAATCCTTTGCGGTCTTTAAGAATGCAGGATATGGACGAGTAAACGCGTGGAAGCAGGTTCAAGCTCCAGGACGCCGTCGTAAAATGTTCTACGATGGTAAAAAACAACTTGCCGCCTATATAACCTCGGTAACGGACCTCGATGATGTTATTACACTGCTTACCGCGTATCAGATCGAATGGAACAAGCTTCACAGTAAATTATCGAAAATAAAAGACGTAAAAGCCTATATGAATACGCTTCTTTCAGCGGAAGATGTAGGAAGACTTCAAAGTATTTTTGGTAACGATTACACTCAATTTCTTCTTACTGCAAAAAATAAAAAAGTCTCTTTTGAAGTACGGCTTCTTTCAGGATCGTATGTAGAGTATGCGAAGTCTACATCTTCTTGGTGGAAGATGATTGCACGGACTCTCCATAAACTAAATATTCCCAGGAGACCAATATACTTTGTTTCATCCAATACACATTCTCTTTCGAACCTATTGACGCGCTTCGCCCTCTACGAAGAACAGGAATTAATTTCGTATTTATATAAACAGCAAAACACTGAGTTGATAACTCTTTGGGAATCGATTCAAAAAGGCGATTTTTTAGCTTCAAAAGAACACTTTTTGTACTATATTGCCAAAAAATATTCAAAAGAAAATCCAGATATTTTGGAACGGAAAAATGTTCGAGAAAAAAAGCTCGGCGTGTCTACTATCAATGCGTTTAAATATTTGGATATTGATACACAAATTATAGAAATTTCCAAACTTTCAGAAAGTACTGAACTTGGAAAAAAGATGAATTTGCAATTATCCAAGCTAGCAAAAAGTAATGCAATCATTTTTAACATTGACTACCCGTTAGGCTGGGCTGCGTACCAGGTGTTAGTAGCTCTGGGTGAAAATGCTGATCTTATCCGTGGCGTATACGTTATGGGGAAAGCTGCAACATTGACAGGAAAAATAGGTGACATCCTAATTCCAGGATCGGTGTTTGATCAACATACTAAAAATTCCTACGTAATCAATAATGCTTTTAGCGCTAAGGACTTTACTTCTATATTTAAAACTGGAGCGATTCTGGATAATCAAAAATCTATGACCGCAAAAGGGACTTTTTTTGAGAATGAAACACTTCTGAAGCACTGGTTTGAAAATGAATATACAATCGTTGAAATGGAAAGTGGACCATATTTGAACGCTGTCTATGAGTTCATATATTATAATAGGTATGAAGAAGGTCAGTTTATCTCACTTGTGAATCCACCTTTTGAACTGGGGATTGCTAACTATGCTTCAGATACGCCATATTCAAAGGCAAAGAATTTGGGAGTACGAAACCTTTCATATGAGGGAGTAGAACCGACTTACGCTATTTCACATGTCATACTGAAAAAAATCCTTGAGAGAGAATTATCGTTTATTCGCTAGACTTAAATTTCTCGAAGCTCCACCTCTTTCTTCTCTCGAAGTAGATCAATTTCAGCCATCATTTCATCTGTTATCTTCTGAACTTCTTTTTCTTGATACTTCTTATCATCTTCTGACAATTCCTTGGCTTCAAATTGCTTTTTGATGTCACCGAATATCTCATGTCTAATCTGTCGAACCATAACTCGCCCTCCCTCTACCTTGGTATGCGCAAGTTTAATATACTCTTCTCTCCTATCTTGCGTGAGAGTGGGGATATTAATCCTCACTACATGACCATCAATATATCCAGAGAAACCAATATTCGCCACATTAATGCCTCGTTCAATATCTTTTATGATAGAAGGGTCAAATGGAGCAATAATGATCATTCTAGGGCCGTCCGTTGTGATGGTGGCCATTTCCTTAAGTCTCAAATGTTGAGTATTCTCATATGCGGAAATAACCACGTTTTCCACAAGTGCTGGAGTAGCTCGTCCTGTACGAATTGTACCAAGATCATCCTTCAAGACCTGAAGTGCTTTCATCATTTTTTCTTTGGTATCTACGATGATCTGTTTATCCATACAGTAGTCTCCTTTTTGATGTTTGGTAACAACCATATTGTAGCACATGAGGTACGGGTAGTTTCAAATATAAGGGAAACTTATTGTGGTAAGTAAGAAGAATTTGAAGTAAAGAAATCAAGAAAGGGATGCGTAAGGTGGGGTCAACGTAGGGTGACCGCCTTAAGCGCTCGTGAGCGCATGCGCATAGCGGACAGCTATGTATAGAACATATAGCATTCCGCCTTGCCCACTGGCAACATTGGCAGGGGGATACCCCTTCTTGAGATTCCTTGAGTTATTTACGGTCCACCTCCTTATGGAATCGGCCTATAAAATTTATTCAGCGCAGAACGAGGGTCTGTGATAACTTCGGGCCAAGACCCAGTTACCAAGTCTAACTTTATCAGACCCCCCTGAAAAACGGTGGCAACAACTGGATAAGGATCCAGCCTTTTTGGCTCGTTGAGTATAAGTA
>CAZYQZ010000094.1:0-5497 GCA_964649915.1 uncultured Gammaproteobacteria bacterium
CGTATTTTGCATTCATTGCTTTTGAATAGATTGTGCCAAGCTTGAATACATGACCAAGCTCTATTGCTTTCTTTGCCTGTAATTTACCCTTTTTACATGAGGCACACACCTCTGCCTCTACAACGTTTCGTATGTCATAAAATTGTTCAGGCATCGCAAGATCTTTTCCAAAATTAACATTGATATTATGATAATCAGTCTCATTTGCCCCAGCTTCAAAGTTCACGCGGCCTTGAGTTGTCTTATCCCATAAGACTTTCACTGTATGTGGTAATCCTAACGGGCCTGCATATCCAAGTTTCGTTGCTCCAGTTACTTTTTTTACTGTTTCTTCACTCGCAAGAGCGAGGTTTATACACCCGAGGATATTTTTCAACTTGGTTTCACTGACAATATAATTACCACGAATACATACTGCAACTACATCGCCATCGGCTTGATAGAGAAGAGTTTTCGTTGTCTTTTCAACAGGAATATGTAAAAACTTCGCAAGCGCACTTACACCCGTAATGTCTTTACCTGCTATTTTTTCCATTGGCATCTTCTCTTCATTTTGTGCAAATACTGGGAAAAGCGATTCGGCTTTTTCGATGTTTGCTTTATAATCACAAGAATCACAGACAAATATTGTATCTTCTCCGATTTCTGAGAGTATCATATACTCCATCGATCCGGATCCTCCGATTGCCCCACTATCTGCATTTACTACAGTTATATTAAAACCCATCCGCTTGAAAATTGCCTGGTATACCTCGTTCATTGTTTGAAAACTTACATCAAGCCCAGCAGTATCAAGATCAAAACTATATGCATCCTGCATCAGAAATTCCCGAGTGCGCAGTAGTCCCCCACTTACCCGGATTTCATCTCGATATTTCCATTGATTTTGATTCACGATGACGGGAAGATCTCTATAGCTAGTAATAAATTTCCTTGCAATATCAGTCACTGTTTCCTCATGTGTTGGAGCAAGTAAATAGTCACCGCCGTGTTGCGCTTTAAACACTGCAAGGACTTTTTTCCATTTTTCGAATCTGCCAGTCTCTATCCACAATGATGCTGGATGGACAAATGGCATAAGTAGATGTTGAACTCCCCTTTTTGACAATTCTTCTTTAATAATCCAATCTATCTTTTCTAATACTTTGTATCCAAGTGGGAGAAAATCGTATATACCACCAGCAACAGGGTGAATAAATCCTCCACGCAGAAGGTATTCATGACTTTTTGCGTTTACTCCAGCCGGTTTTTGACGCGTAGTTTTACCAAGTAGACTTGAATATTTCATGATAGGTTTCTCTCCTTATAATAATTCAATAAAAAACACACCACCGTGGTGTGTCAAAAAAAATAAGAGTGCTCCACCCCGTTTATACCACTGGGACGACACACTGTGTCATATTTTTACGCTTTGACTTGCGTTCTACTCATCGTAGACAGCTCGTTGAGCGGGAAACTCAACTCATACGCTTGTATTAACGTATAAAAAGTATACCATAAAAGACGAGTAATCAACATATCTCACTCACATCTTATTTCAATCTGTATATTCCTGCGTTATTTTTTATAATTCCAGAAAGCTCAAGTTGAGAAAGAACTGCGGAAAGCTCAATAACTCCCATATTACTTTTTATGACAAGCTGATCAAAATGTAAGTGTTCACGTGCTAAAAGTTCGACAACTCTCTTCTGATCACTTGGTAATTCCATCCATCTTTGACTATTTTGGGTATCATTAACATTCGTATTCTTACCATGAAAAATATTCTGTATGTCTTCTATATCAGTACAGATGGTTGCTCCATCCTTTAACAGTTTTAATGGTCCTTGTGACAACACTGAGGAAATAGGACCAGGAACGGCAAACACTTCTCTTCCTTGTTCTCCCGCAAATCGTGCAGTGATAAGTGAACCACTTGTCAATGTACCCTCAATTACCACAACACCGAGAGATAATCCACTTACTATGCGATTACGCGCTGGAAAAAGTCCTTTTGTTGCATAAGATCCCGGTGGGTACTCAGAAATAACGCATCCAGCTCTTTTGACAATCGTCCAATACAGTGTCGTATTACTTGTGGGATGAATAATATCTACACCACATCCAAGGACCGCTACGGTATTTCCACCTGCTTCAATCGCGCTACTATGGGCATGTGTGTCTACCCCATACGCCATTCCTGAAGTTACTATAAATCCAGCTTTTGTTAGCTCTCTTGATAGTTTCTGAGTAACGTCAATTCCATATTCACTAATCTTTCTTGTCCCAACAACAGCAATGTGAGGGGTATTACTAGAAATGGCTGTTTTATTACCTCGAATATACAGAACTATTGGGGGATCAGAGATTTGACGTAGTAATGAAGGATAATCAGAGTCCTCTTGCGTGAGAAATTCTATTTGTTTGCTTTTGAGTACACGTACATACTCATCGAATGAAAATCTACGACGAAATACATCAAATTGAGAAGATAATTTTTCGGATAACCCTACCTGGCGAAGATCAGAAACTGACGTTGTCCATGCGCCTTTCGCACTTCCAAAATAATCACGCAATAATTTGAATCGTACGGGCCCTATTCCCGGAAAAGCAGAAAATCCAAGCCAATATAGTCTCTCCTGCATAGAATATCACTCCTGTATCATCCTTTTGAGAATATCTAGATTTCGTTTATCAGGACCAGTTTTTTCAAACCCTGGTGTTTCTATAATAAATGGCAGACCTTTCAGTTTTGGGTGGTTTATGATATTTGAGAATACTGTATTTCCTACATACCCTTCTCCAATATTTTCATGCCTGTCACGCAGACTTCCGAAGACGTCTTTACTATCATTCATGTGAAATACTGCAAGATTTTCAATTCCAATCACTGCATCAAAGTATGTTATAAATTCATCCAGCTTTACCGGTGTTGATACGTCGTATCCGGCTGCGTGCAAATGACATGTATCAAGACAAACCTTCATTCTTTTACTTTTTAGATTTTTTATTATCAGTCCTAGTTCGTCGAGATTTCTTCCAATCTTTCTTGTTCCCGCGTTCTCTAATATAAGAAAACTGTTCTCTGGAGTACTTTCGATAATTTCTTCAATATTTTTAAGTAACGTTATCATTTTTTCTTTTGTCTGCTCTCCTTTGAATGAACCCGTATGAATTATGCTACCCTCTATACCAATCGTTGATGCCAGTGTTAATTCTGCTTTTAACGATTTTTTTGAAAACGCACCAATTCTCCCTGCGTCGGCAAGATTTAATAAATAGGAAGCGTGAAAAAAGATTGGGGCTATACTAAGCTGCTTTTTTCTATGTAAAAACTCACTACTTTCGCTTGCTGAAATAGTCGCAATATTCCATCCTCTGGGAGAGGTAGAAAATATTTGTAAACAATTACCACCAAAACTTGAAATTTTCTCAAGAGCATATTTATACCCTCCAGTAATCGATAGATGTGCACCGAAATACATATATATCAATATTACATTATTAATTACTAAACCACTGTTCAAATATTTTTTTCGCTATCGGACCGGCAACACTACTTCCCTCTCCACCACCTTCAACCAAAACTGTCACCGTAATTTGAGGGTCGTACACTGGCGCAAATGCAGTGAACCATGCATGGGTTTGCTCATTACTCACACCGAATTCTGCTGTTCCAGTCTTGCAGGCAATGGGAATTTTTATCACATTTTTTGCTGATGTTGATGATTCGACACTATCAAAAAAATTTTTATTATCACTTCTGATATGTTCGCTTTGTGAAACTGCGCCTTTGGGAACCTTAAATTCAAATAACGGCCAACCAGTTCCTCCAGTTGAACACGCCTCTTTCATTCCCTCACGTATAATTTCAATCGTTTCTGGCTTGAGCTTAAGATTTTGACAATTTTGCTGATACCGTACATGTAAGTCTTTTATAAGATGTGGTGTACAGAGCCATCCAGAGTCAGCTATCACATTTGTCCACGCATTTACTTGAAGAGGGGTAGTTAACAAATCGCCTTGCCCAATAGCTACGTGATATGTATCTCCCGTATACCATTGTTCTTTTTTTACCGTTTCCTTCCACTGTGGGTCGGGCATAAGACCAGACTCTTCACCTGCTATATCAATTCCTAATTTTTTGGAAACACCCATTTTTTTCGCGTACTGGGCAAGAGTCTTCATACCAATTTTTTCTCCTGCTTTATAAAAATAAATATCATTAGAACGCGCAAGAGCTCTCGATAGATTCAGTAGCCCTTCTTCCTTTTTCCCATATTGTAAAAAGAACCAATTGGGATAATTATACTGGCCCACTTGAAGTACCCCCGTATCTTCAACGGTCGTATCTTTCGTTAATGCTCCACTCTCCAGCCCCGCCACAGCTGTTACAATCTTGAATGTTGAACCTGGTGGATACAAAGCTCCAATTGTTCTATCAAACAATGGTAATTGAGTATTGGAAAGTAGCGCTTGTACATTATCTCCTCTGATAAATTGGTTGGGATCAAAAGATGGGGATGAATAAAGCGCAAGTATTTCACCTGTTGAGGGCACAGACACAACTACCGCGCCTTTCTTTCCTTCCATACTGCTACTTGCGATTTTCTGAATATCAAGGTCCAGTGCTAGCGTGAGACTTTTTCCTTCTTTCGCAGGTGCGGTTCCTATATCCCGGACATGCTCACCTGCTGCATCAACTTCAAATAGTCTTTTTCCATCAATACCCCGTAGAAGCGATTCATACGACTGTTCAATGCCGTTTTTACCAATTGAATCTACGGGGTCATATTTTCTATCAGACGGTAAAGAAGCATTTACTACCTTCAACTCTTCTGGTGAAATTTTTCCGATATACCCTAACGTATGAGCAAATAGTCCCCCGTATATATATTCTCTAGTTGATCCTGAAGAGTCAGCTAGCGGAATATTACGAACAAGAGGTTTTCCTGTTCTATCATAAATAATACCTCGTGGCGCACCTATTTTTTGTTCTCTGACTCTATTATTTTCGGACAGCGATCTATAATAATTACCTTTTATAACCGTCAGTTCAAACAATCGGGTAATTAATCCTCCGATCGACACCAAGAGAATAAGCGAAAATAAAACAAGACGAAATGTAGGTCGCATACCAAGTTGAGGAGAAGAAATCTTAAGACGCCTTGAATTACTTTTGATACCTTCTGCAAATGCGGTGCCGAATTTTACTTGCATACATACCCTTTATACACGAAGTTTTTTAGAGTTTGATAGAAAAATAAGAAATATATAACAACAAATAAAGGAGAATAACCCAAAAATCACACTACCAATCGTATGAACAATAGTAAATTTTCCAAATAAGAGAAAATTGTATCCGATTATTAATAGAAAACTTGAGGGTAATAGATAGTAAAACGCGTGAGCAGCAATCTTCTTATGGAATACGTGCAAAAGAAATAAAACTATTAGAAAAATAACACTATGCATACCCAACGAACGCACAACAAAAAGATCCATCACGATTCCTGAT
>CAZYQZ010000095.1:0-5492 GCA_964649915.1 uncultured Gammaproteobacteria bacterium
CCGCCCTCTGCGGCTTCTTGGGTAGTAGTTGTAACAATGATACCCTCGTTATTTGCTCTTTGTAATTTTCCTATCGTTTCGCGTATCTGCGCATTTTTTACATTCTGTTCTATTAGTTTGTTTTTTTCCGCAAGTAGCGCATCTGTATAGGCTTTGTTAGTATCTGGAACATCTTTTAAATCTTCTCGTGTTGAAAGATTTTTTCTTGCTGCTGCGGTGATCACTTCATCATTTTTTGCTCGTAATTCTGCCGTAGCTTTTTGCATTGCATTCGTGTATTCAGGAGTGTTCAGTTTTATTTTTCCAGCATCTACATCGGCTTTCAGAGTTGCTTCTGCAACCGCGCTTAATTGCCTATCAGTCTGATATCCCTCAGTCATTGCAAACTTTCCGTCAGGCTTAGCAAACTCTGCTTTAAGTAGATCGAGAGCTTGTGGAATAAGTGTGTCGTTTTTTGTTCCCTCATCTGGCCTAGCTGTTTCACTCCTTCCTCCTGAATCAGAAAGAGAAGTGCTTGCGTGCGCACCCACTGCTTCGTTTGAGGGAGGAGGATTAACATGTCCACCATCAAGCGACCGTCTGTAAAAGGGAGCGCCCTCAAAGGTCTCCACAGCTGGCTTTGGTGATCCCCCGAATCCACCAGGACCCTCCAATTTTGGACGAGCCACAGGAGGAGTCATAGTTTCTAGCGGAATAGTCATAGTCATTCTATGGTAGTTGAACGAGTATATCTTGTAAAGTTTAAAGCGTACGATTGACGCGAATTGAAAACATATGGTACCTTTAATATACGGATTAGTTTATGAATAATGCTCCCCACGAGACACCACCAGTCGCTCCGGAAGCGGCCCAGCCTGCGCCAAAACCAGGAGACAAAAAAGCCAAGAGTCCACTCGCGTGGCTTCAAACTTTTGGTAGACTAAAGCCTGATGAAAACTGGTCAGAAAACTGGACAAAGGGAGAAATGTGGCAAGAAATGACAACAACCTCTCCTGAAAAAGCAAGAGAAGCTGTAAAGATGGATCCGGATTCACAAAGAAAGTTTGTAGGCATAATTTACGAGCGCTACAAAACCATGAGAGATGCACCAGAACCTGATCGTCAAGCCCTAGACACAATGACTGAGTGGACAATGACAGAAATCGCTGCGGAAAGCGGATTTTTTAAAGATCTGCCAAAAGACGCAACAGAAGAGCAGGTTCGACAAGCGATTGATTCCAATATTCCAAATTTTAATCTCCAATCCTTGCATGAAGACACGCGGTATATGGCATACTACTTGGTTCAGGCAACGCAAATAGAAATGTTGGCAGCAGCAGGATATATCCCTAAGGATATCGCCCTTAAAGACTCCGCGAATTCAAAACTATCTCCCGTGGCTTTACAACAGCAAGTTGCCCAAAACGATGTGGTGTTAGGACTAGTCCGTCGTTTTTCTGGAAACGTTCCTGATAAAGGCCCTCTTCGTGATTTGTGGAATCAAGCGATGAAGCAAGGATATGTAACTGATTTTGACCCGACATCTGTAGCGTATCGGTCAGCATACACAGATAAACGATTCGGCGGCTTAAAAGGAGAACGCGTTTACGACATAATTCAAAACAACACTCATCTTATTCAAGAATTTGACAAAGCTGCTACGGATGGGATTGATGTCCACCACTCCCTGTATGGCGATGTGGCGGACAGCTTGGGTCTCCTAGGCTCTGGTGATGCATCAGCCGATTTGTATCGGCCGAAGAAAATGTTTGTAGAAAATCTTAACAAGATACTCAAACGCGATTACGGAGATCGACGATTAGATGATTTTGAATCTCATGAAAGATATCAAATACTTTTACAAGCCTCAAGAGAAGCGATAGGAGAAGTGGGTGGAAAGCAACTTTCAGCAATTCTTCAGAAAGAATCTACGAATGTCTACGCAGAGTGGAAAATGAGCAAGGCGAAAGATAAGGTAAAAGCTTTAAAAGAAGGTGACAAATCCGATCTTGAAAAGAAAGCAGAAGGAGTGGGAAATAAAATTCAATCACTCGAAGTCGGTCAAAGAGAAATAGGAACGGCTCATGAAGACGCGATGAAAGCAAATGAAGCCGCAACGAAAGTGTTAGAAATAGAATCAGAACGAGATTCTATCATCGCTGAAAAAACTCCCCTTGATACAGAGCTTGAAAGTTTGACTACTATAGTAAATCCTGCTACTCCTCCCGTCCCACCTCGAATTCCGAGAACGGCTCCATATTCTGGGGCAGAACTAAAAAGGCTAGGAGAAATTAGAAAAAAAACTGAAGCTCTTCAAACGAGAATCGATGGACAAAACGGCAAAATTGATGAAGCGAGCGCTAGATTAAAAACAACCAAAGATATTGAAGAAAAGAAAAGAAAAGCGGTTTACGATATGCTAAGCGGTTGGGCAAACGAAGATGAGTTGAAAAAAATCGTGCCATCTTCTGTAGTGGGATTTACAGCTTATCCTCCAGGGTATCCCCCCGGTTCAACAGTAATTGAAGAGTCAGAGCTCCAAGATTTTATTCGCAGTCAACGAACAAAACAAGCAGATGAGCTGAAAGAGGGACAAAAAGCAACCAAGGAAAAACAAAGCGTTGGTAGCGCAGTCTTGGAAACAATTGAGTTACGCAGTAATGAAGTGATCGAAAGTTTTGTAACAGGGAACGCAGTATTAACTGCCACTGACCCGATGAAGAAATATGAGGAGTTCATTGGTTTGCTAAATATTAATGACCAGAGAGTTTTAACTCCAGAGCGAGTTGCGAAACTTCTTATTATGAACCTTGGATTGCGGGGATTTGAAACGCAAAACATCGACCCCAAAAGTCCGGATTTTCCTCGACAATTGGATAAAATATTTGCCTCTTTTCAATCGAAAGATGGTTTTGCGCGAGGAAGAGCTGTAGCAAATATTTATTACGATAGATTTAAGGCGATTCTTGATAAAGGTGATGTCTTTGCTGATACTGCCATTTTTGAGCGTCCACAGGCACAAGCTGACTTAGAGCCAGTTCGTGTTGCACAAGAGAATCATGTAGAGGTTTTGGCCAGATACGATAAGATCGCTGGGGTTAACGCAACAGTCGTTTCTTCTGACAATCTGGTTCTTGTAGCCTCTGGTGGACAGGCGAAGATTTATCAAGAAAACCCGACAAATACAGGGGGAAGATTAAATTTAGAAGAAATAGGTGATTTGGGATTGGAGATTCAAACCACAGGATTGGGAGACAGAGTGGTGGTAACCAATCCCGGATCTGAGGATCTTCAACTTATGAGAAGTCGCTTTCTCCACAAAGAAGATTATACTGAACAAGGACTTAAGTTGTTGGTGGGCACTACTCCTGGAACAACACGAGATGTTGAGTGCGAGGATGATGTTAAAAGACAAGTTGGTATCGACGCAACAGGGGTTTATTTTGTCAGAGATGGAGGAGTAACCTTTGGAATGAAAGATTATATCGATGCCCATCCTAATTTGCTTTTTACCGAAGGAGCAGGAAGATATTATGTGGAACGAGTTGTTAAAAGAGGAGAAAATCTTGCGAAGGTAGATGAGAAAAAAGGACCAGGGTTTAAAGAAGAAGAGGTAATTAGTCCAAAAGATCCAAGTAAGGAGCCTCTTAGCCCAGACCATTTACCTACAGAGCTGCACTGGACTGATCCCACTGTAACACAAAGCGAATTGGTAATTCACTTTGAAGAAGCAAGCAAAGTATCAGTTGAAAGAAAAACGTTTGATACCGCAACAAACACTTGGAAGTCTGCGCCGATTATTCCTATGTTATCCGATAAAATGAGTTTGGAAGAGTTTGATAAAATACCGGCCGCTGGAGACACCGAGGCTTTGAAAGAAAGAATGTATGCGTCTGCGTTTGATATTCTTCGAAGAATGACTCCAGAACAACGATTGAGAATAGCACCCAATTTTACTCCCACAGGTATTGATATAAATGTAGAGAAGTTTGTACCTTTTCCTTGGGTTGGAAGAGTTACCGTTGATATAAATAGAGAAACAGGCGACCTTGTCATTATAGATCGCAAAGGTGTAAGTCGATCGTTCCAAAAGTATTGGGATCAAGCTGCTATAGACAATGACACTGTGCGGTTAGATACTGTTCCTGTAGCTTCAGCGGATATTCGCACACAAGAAAATTTGAAAACCCAAGGAACTCTCGGAAAAGCTTTAATAAATGCGTTACATGAGTATCACAGGAAATCTGTATAATCTGATAAACTAAATGGTATGACACTGCAAACACTTATAAAAATAGCCCCATTAAAAGAAGTAGATAAGACCTCTGTGCTTGAGAAACTAGCTCGAAATGAGGTGGATGAAGATCAAAAAATTCAAATTTCACAATTATGTTGGGATCTTATATTTAAGATGTATGATCTAGAGTGGTCTTTAACCGTTGAGCGAATGATGATGGAACATGCCTCAGGTAGTAAAAAATATACTCCACGGGACTACTCAGAAGAACATGCAAAACTTCTGTATAAATTCACATCTCAATTAGATGAACATGAATCGAAAGAAGAGATAGAAGAAATTCAAAGAAAATTAACTGAAAGAAAAAATATCTCCTCATCAGCTATTAAATAATTATTACTGCTCATACCCAATTTCCCTGAGCACTTGTCTGTTGTCGACCTAATATTGTGGCTCCTACTTGTGCTAATCTCGCCTGATCAATAGTTCTGCGATTTTGTGAGGAAGAAGCTTGTAATATTCTATTTCCTACTCGACTATTTTCTTCCTGTAGTCGACGAGATATGTTTTGTGGAATATTTTCTCCTGGCAATAATCTTTGAAGTTCTTGGAAAAAGCGTGCCGAATCAGTAGGAACTCCTGCACTGTGTTGAAGAGATTCTAACAATATTGCTAATCTTTGTTCATCAACCGCTAAGTATTGCTGGAGTTCTCTTTGTATGTACGCTCTTCCTCTTCTTTCAAGGATTAACCTATCTCTTTCTGTTCTTAAATTAGTTTCAGTGTGATTTGCGTTAGCTGCGGTCAACACGATACCTTGGAGAGTGGCGTAATCCTGAATAATAGTTCGTCTTCTTCGGTTTATTTCAAACAAGCCTTCCACAGGCGCTCCACCACCTGCAATATATCCAATATGAAAATCTCTAAATCTCTCAAATTGAGGCAACCTACCAGCAGCTTGTATTTGATTTGTAATGTCTGTAACGGCCTGTCTTACCTGAATAATTGTTGGTGCGTTCACGTTTAATACACCCATTGCTCGAAGAAGTTGAGGTAAATCTCTTTGAGCAAGGATTACCACTTCGGGTTGTGTTGCCAACATATCTACAAGTTGCGTGGTCGCCATAAAACGTTGCCGCTGGGCTTGATCTATACCATTTATTTGACAAAACTGATCTATGGTTTGGGTCCGAGCACGGTAATCCTGTTCTGTTTGGGTATAACGATTCAAAATCTGTTCTCGTGGACCAGAGTTTTCAATGATACCATCAGATTC
>CAZYQZ010000096.1:0-5441 GCA_964649915.1 uncultured Gammaproteobacteria bacterium
TTTCCCTCATTGATCCTGATCCTAAGAAAAATAGTGCCTGAGATTATATCGCAACGGAGAAAACATCATATGTTGAAAAAAGGCCTTAAGTATCTTCTTTTCCTGCCATATTTTTGTATACCGGTATTGTATTGTTATTTTTGGCTCAACTACACAGAGCAGGTTCGATCATTCAATCCTCTTGCAGGCAGTAGTATTGTTCCAATGGAACTTGATAAATGGGTATTTGGAAGCCTGGATATGCGCCTTTCCCTGGAAACGTGGAAAGCTCTTTTTATACAACTGTCAAATCTTACGGGCAACAATGTTCTACTTATCTTGCCTTTTATAGGAATGATATTTTTCAAAAAAAATCGTGCGAATACTATCATCTTTTATGCTCCCCTTTTCGTCGCCATGATACTTTTTACAAATCTATATCTTATTCACGATTATTATCTGTATGAAGTAACAAGCTTTTTTATTTTCGGAATTGGATTATTTATTGCTTCACTTTCGCAAAGACGATGGGGAGTATTTCTCCAAATACTTACCATACTTATTAGTATTAGCCTGTTCTTATTTTCGTACTTTACCAACTATTATCCTGTTCAAACACGTCGCGATGATTCATATACCCAGATTGGTAAATTAATTGAGGAAAATACCAATAAAAATGATGTTATACTTTATTTCGGGTTTGATTGGGACCCGCAAATACCGTATTATTCAAAACGGAGAGCGATTGTAAACGTATATAGTCGCGTACTTGAGGATTCATTTATTCGCAGTAGTCTTATACATACCGGGAAAGACTCAATTGGAGGTATGGTAATGAAAGAGTATGATCCGAGCGGTGTAAAGGAGCGTATTGAATTTTTTGGATTTAATCCAGAACCTGTGTTTAGAAATAAACTCGGAGAACTATATATTCGCAAGCGTTAGGTGTATGAAAAAAATTTTATCTACCTCCCTCATCCCCTTTTTTCAATCTTATATTGTCTTTTTTTGTTTTGTAGCCATAATCATCTTTAGTTTGAATCTTACACCGATAATCAAACATATCAGAAACGCTCCTTCCGGAAGAACATTTATTCTCATGCACAACAATACTCAGGATTTTTTCTTCTATCAGGCAATCATGAACGAGGGGGCAAATGGTGACTGGCTTACCTCTGACCCGTACACAACAGAAAACCATCAACAGTCAATTATTTTTTCGTACTTTCTCTGGTTTGGGAAAATAAGTAAATTAATTGGACTTCCTTTTACCTATACGTATCATCTCATCCGTCTTTTATTTGGATTTTTTCTTTTGGGTGTTAGTTTTTATCTGATATTGCTACTGCGGGTTCCCTTTCCCCGACTTTCGCTTCTTTTCTTCGTTTTTGCTTCACCATATTTACATCAAATTACCGATTATGATGGAAAAACAATTACTGTTCCGTATATGTATTGGTGGACAGGAATTGATGCTGTTAGGCGAGTTGCATATCTTCCACATCACATGATCGGAGGGTTTTTATTCATTGTCAGTCTTATATTTCTATATCGGTTCTTCCAAACTCATAAACAGAAATTTTTTATTATTTCCTGTATTCTGATTCCCTTACTTGCGTTTTTCCATACACCCAGTCTATTCATCCTGCTGATTATTCTTCCACCCGCAGTCACGATCTACACGATATTTCATAGGGAAATACTGAAAAAAAAGCAGTCCAGAATTTGGCTGATTGGTATGGTTGTCTATGCAGTGATTGGCACAGTTGCCCTGGCTTTGATGGTCTCACAAACAAGTAAAGGATTTCCATGGAGTCAGTATATCGATTGGGAGAAACGGTTACAGTTTCCGCTACACCTTGAACTTATTCCGGCTTTTGGCGTTTTATTTCCTATTGCAATGGTTGGCAGTCTTCGAGCATTTTTATCTCGCAAATTTGAATGGATAGTAATCGTTTGTTGGTTTTTTATTCCATACCTTCTTATTCCATACGCAAAGGTACTGGGAATTTCCAACATACGTCTTATCCAAGGTGTACCCTATCTTGCCCTCGCACTTCTTGCGACCTTAGGAGTGAAAACAATCTGTGATTTACTGATACTCCACTTCTTACCAAGCGTACGGAAAAAACCGTGGGACGCGGGGCTTATTCAATTTGTCATAATTCTACTTAGCTTATTCATCTTTATTCGTTCTACTATTCCCACACTACAGTGGGGAGTGAAAGATCAAATCAGAGAGTTTATGCCAATTTACGGAAACGTCTATTTTGATAATCGACTTTTTGATGCATTTGCCTACATAAATCGCACATTCCCTAACAAATCGATTTCTCTGGGAACCTTTTATACCCAGAATTATCTCCCAGCATTCACACATACCAGAAGTTATATCGGACATTCCGGATACACATACAATGTGGATGAGAAACAAAAATTAGTAGGAGATTTCTTTGCGAATAAAATGACCGATCCACAAGCCTATGAGTTTCTTAAACAAAATCATATCGACCTTGTTTTTCAAGGACCGGAAGAAAAACCCATTTATTCACAACACCTTTATCCATCCGTCCTCGTCCCTTCGTACGATACGTCTGAGATCACAATATATACGGTGAAAATCTAAGGAACACTGTAAATCACAACACTTGTATTCGCATAGATGGGTGTAAGGTACGGGTATGCACTTTGCAGATCTTGTAGTAGTCCAATTTCCTTTTCCTGAGGACCAAAGAAAACGTAGGAAACATGATTATCTTTTAAGAACTTCATACCAGAAGTCCCCATTTCTCCTTTGAAAAACTGTGCGGCAATCTTCTCTTTTCCATCCTCATCAGGGGTATTTGCATGACCAATATACGTATATTGCCCAGCATACGCAGGGATAAAATTTCCCGCAGTAATATATCCTAAGATTACAGAATTTTTATTTGTGTGATCACGAATAAAATAAACCCCCTGCATGAAATCCTTTAGGGGATATGCAAGCTGTGCACCTATCGGTACGGGCCAGGATGCTAACTGTTTCCATTTCACCTGATCAGAAAGCCAGGCGAGTGAGGAGAGCATCACTCCAATTCCGATTATGATGATAAAGGTAATAAGACCGTATGTTGTAACAAGGAGTGTTTTGGATACTGCATTTTTTTTACTTTTAAGAAAATGGACAATAGACATACAAAGAAGTGTTGCGAGTATTCCAAGTGGAATATGTATTGCGCCTTCTGTAAATCGAAGTGGTGATTGCTCTGGTACGTTCTCAAAAATTCTAAATAATAAGAAAATCATAGCTATCCATGAAACAACCGAAAAATATTTCTTGTCCATTTTTACAATCGCTATAAACGCTCCGATAAACCCAAGGGGCAACATGATTCCTAAAGCGTTGTAGTACTCAGCGTATGGAATGCCCATTCTGTGTTGAATATCAAATAATGCTAATGCACTCCAGGGCATAACTTTAAACATGAGATTGAAATAGACAAGTGATGGGAATGAAAGAAGTGTGAAGATTATTCGATGTGATACATTTTCATACAACCAGTGTAGTGTCCTTTCCTTTCTCTCCTGAGCATGCGTGATGAGAAGGTATACAAATTCTACAAGAGAAATAACAAAGAAGAATGCGTACGCCATAATAAGAACGGGTGGAAAAATAATTCCACTTACAAACCCTGTAATCCCCCATCCCACCCAACCCTGTATAGATGCTTTCTGTTTTTTTGAAAAGATAATCACAAACCACAGAAATGCGAGTTGCCCCATCAGAATATGAGGGATAAATGTAATCCTCTGAAGAGAATCAACAACCGACCACCACCCCATATACGTGCCAAAACGAGGAAATCCGGCAAACCAGATCGGGATTGGATAACTTCCAGCAGTGACGATGAATAGGAATGCAAGTATCGCCCACCATCCTGTAAAGAATGTTTGAACAAAATATCCCACACTAAAGAGAAATAGAAATCCAAACACGAGTCTCATGAGGTGGTAGATTGTTGGTGGATCAAGATGAAAAATTCCTCCTACTTTCCCCGCCCAGAGATACACGACTTGAATCAAGCTTCCTTGGTGGGGCTCACTATAATATTTTTCAACTACAGTAAACTTTCCTTCCTGTCCTTGTCTGATTCTTGAAAGATAGAAATTATAATCGAACATATAGTTATGCTCCAAAACAAACTCACGCCAAGGGGGTAGGTTATTTTTTTTGGTGATCTCTACAATTGATGGACCGAAAGAGAAAATAACAAAAAGGAATGAAAGTAAAAAAAGTATGAATGTAGTTTTTGATTTAGACATTAGCGTTGGATTTTATAAATATAATTTAACTCATTTTCGTAGACTAATCGTGCATTATTCAGTGACGGAATTACACTGGCTTGAGGACGTGATGTATCTTGTGAGAAGAAAACGTAATCAATCTTCTGGGTCGTTAATATCTCTTGCATGCGAGTTGCGGTGGTTTTATCACTGTAAACCTCCGTTAATACACCAAGCTTTTCCGGATAATTATATGTTCCGTCTCTGTGGCCAATAACTACTCTATTATCAGTGAAAGCCGGAAGCATCTGTCCCATGAAATATCCCGCCATTACTACAGAATTCTCCTGCGTATTTGATTGTAAAAAGGTAATCGCATCCATCGCCGCTTTCGGCACATAGACGTTATACGCTGTTGGATCCTGTTCTTTGATCTGAGTCACCATGGAGAAATAATAATATGGTACACAACAGATAATCAAAATCACAAAGATAGCAGCCTTCATACTTGGTGAGTGAATCTTTTTTTTCAGCAGTAGAAGACCGTATCCTGCTAGAATTCCGAGCGGCATATATTGCTGTATCTGAAATAGTCGAAAAAGAACATGATGATATCCAAGGTATTTGATTATCGGAAAGGCGATTATTGGACCAAATGCCCAGATTGAAAGGAGAATAAAGAGAGGATTTTTTAGCCATTTTCGCAAGATAAAGGGAACAAGAGATAATGGAAATGCTATACCCAATGCTCCCAGATAGTCCAGGAAATTCCAGGTTCTTCGCTCGCCTACCTCATTTTGCAAAAAGATGTTCCAGGGAAATGTCGTAAATGCATAATATTTATAGTACAGACCACACAGAAGCAGTGCGGTGAAAAGAATGAAACTATGCATAATCATCCTGTGTATCTTTTTTTGATACAACGTAGCACTGAAAACTATCGCGCTCCCTCCTGTAATAATTGCACCAATAGTAAGAGTGGCTGGATTAATAAGGGATGCAATAAAAAGAAGAATTGCGCTAAAGAAAGTATAAAATAAATCATCTTTTTTTAAGGCATACCCGTAGAACAGAATAGTCAGAATAAAGAGAATTTGTGAAGCAAGGTGATGTGGTAGAAAAGTAAGCCGTCTGAATACATCAAAGTTTGTTATTCCAAAAAGGAAGTATTGAGGCTCTACCGTGTGATTTCCAAA
>CAZYQZ010000097.1:0-5419 GCA_964649915.1 uncultured Gammaproteobacteria bacterium
CGAGTGATTGACGCTTCGCTAATTTTTGGCATAGGATTTAGTGAGAAAGTAATTGTGTAATGTTATTAAGGTCTTTTGCAAGACTTGCATCGACAAACCAGTCACCAACTGTTATCGTCACTCCTCCGAGTAACTGTTTATCGATTTGGTTTGAAATCGGCAACTCGAGCTTCATAATCTGATTAACCTGTTTTTGTAATGATTTCAGTTGCGAGCTAGAAAGCAAAATGAAACTTTTTACAATAATTTTATCCGCTTTCTTTTCCTTTTTTACCTTCGTTTCTAGAATACTTTCCACCTCAGATAATAATCCTTTTTGTTTTGATTGATCCAGATAATCAAGGATTCCTTTTACAACTTGTGTTGATTTTTTTGAAGGTGTTTGCATGATGTTACTTCACAGACTTTGCTATTAATGAGAGTTTTTGATCAAGAATTCTTTTCTGATCTTTTTCTGACATAACATCGGAAAGTAATTTGGTAACGATAACGTGCGCAATCTCAACAGCATTTTTTGACAACTCTTTTTGTCCTTCGAGGCGTGCTAACTCGACGTCTTTTTTTCCTTTTGTCACAATTGCTGCTGCCTCTTTTTGCGCTTCTTGTATAAGCTCAGCTTCCGTCTGCTTCACGCTTTTTTTCATTTCTTCAACAATCCCTTTTGCTTCTTCTCGCGCTTTTGCTAAAATCTCTGTTTTCTTTTTTTCTATTTTTTCCATCTCTTTCTGCATTTTTTCCGTGTATGCAAGACCTTCCGCAATTTTTTTTCTTCTTGCTTCAAGTGCTGTTGAGATAGGTTTATAGAGAAACTTTGATAAAACAAAAAATAGAATCGCAAAATTAATTGCTTGTGTAAGCAGTGCTAAAGGTTGGATACCTAATTTTTCCATATATTATTTTTAAACAAACTTAATAATAAGTGCTACAACCAAAGCGTAAATTGCTACTGCTTCTGCAAAAGCTGCGCCCAAAATCATGTTTGTGCGAATCTTTCCTTCTGCATCTGGGTTTCTTCCAATTGCTTGAAGAGCACCTTGTGCCAAAAGTCCAATACCAATTCCAGGTCCTATCGCACCAAGCCCGATGGCAAGAGCTGTTGCTAGACTTTTAAGTCCTTCTGCTTCCATGTTCTGTTCCTCCTTAGAAATTTTTTAATAAATTAATAACTCGAATAGGTTTTTATTTTAATGTCCTGCCTTGCTAACCGCAAGAGATAAAAATACAGCCGTTAGCATTGAGAAAACAAGTGCTTGAATAAACCCTACAAATAATTCCATTCCTAAAAATGGGATTGGTGCGATTACAGGCATAAGAAAGGCGATGACAGCTAAAAGCACTTCACCCGCAAATACGTTTCCAAATAACCGAAAAGAAAATGAGAGAATTTTTGCAAATTCCAAAATTAGCTCTAAAACTCCAACAAAAAAATTCACAGGGTTTGAAAAATTAATAAACTTTTTCGCATAATCAAGTCCAAGATGGGTAAAACCAGCTGTCTGTATTACTATAACGGTAATAATTGCGAGTGCTAGCGTTGTATTCAAATCAGCTGTCCCTGCTCGAAACAGGGGAACAAATTCCTCTTTACCATGAGCAAGCGCTTCATGGAAAAACCCGATGGTACCAACTCCAGGAAGGAGTCCTAACCAGTTCATTGAAATAATAAACAGGAAAATGGTGGCAAGGAATGGAAAAAATTTACTCGCATGTTCATGAAGAATACTAGCAAATAAACTTTCTAAACCCTCAACAAGAATTTCCGCGACTGATTGAAGTGTACCGGGAATCTTTTTTATATTCGAAGATACTGCAAGTGCAAAAAGTGCAAGAAGACCAATAGCTATCCAGCTTGTAAGCATAGAATTTGTCACAGGGAATCCACTACCGAGTTGAAAAATCTTTTCAGCTGCAAGTGAAATATGTATTTCTGCCATTATTCAAATAATCCTTTCATTTCCTTATAAAGTGTAGCAATACCTACTACGAGTCCAATAAAAAGAAATAAGAGAGTCAACTTTGGAGAAGAACCGAATCGTTCATCTAAAACTTTCCCCAAAACCACTCCCCCGACGAGCGGTATAACAAGCGCGTACCCAAACGTAGTCGCTACTGACAGAGCTGAGGCCTCTTTCTCTTTATCAGACTCTGTAACTCGTCTCTGTTTAAGAACTTGTATACTACCGTCTTTTTGTATACTAAATTTCTTTTTTATCTCGCCCATATTTTACGAACTCAAATTCTTTAAGTCAAGCAGTCGAATATCATCTGCAAGGAGCGCTATCCTTTCATCCTTCTCACTTACTTTTCCCTTCACAAGTATAACCTGATCTGTAATCAAAAACTGTTTTACGCGTTCATAAACGGAAGGAAACACGACTACTTCCACGCTGGCGGTAAAGTCATCTATTTTGACAAACGCCATCTCCTGATTGGACGCTTTCGTGAATATTTTTTTAACTTGGGTAATCATCCCGCCAACAACCACGGGAACTTTTCCAGGAGTAATGTCAGATAACCGGTGGGTGACTTTTTTTGCAAGCGTATCAACTTTTGAAAATAACGGGTGATTCGTAAGATAAAATCCCAAAAGTTCTTTTTCAAATAAAAGAAGCTCTTCCTTACTAAACTCCTCAATATCTGGAAGCACATCTTTTTGAGGAACAATATCTTCATCGCTGAATAAACTCACCTGTCCTGTATTTTGATGATCTTTTCGCTTATGAGCTTGGGAAACAACATCCGGTAAAACAGTAAGCATTGCTGCTCGCTTTCCAAAATCATCCAGCGCACCAGCTTTAATGAGACTTTCGACTGTTTTTTTGTTTACTTTCTGCGTATCTACTCGATGAATAAAGTTTGTAAGTGATGTAAATGGTCCATCTTTCGTCCGAGCTGCAAGTATGCTTAAAATCGCAGCGGAACCAACATTTTTTACAGCTGAAAGACCGAATCGTATTTTTCCAGTTATTTCGCTCGTATTTGTAGATTGAATCGTAAAGTCTTCCCCGGATGTATTAATATGTGGAGGCAGCAACGCTATATTCATGCGTTTACATTCAAGTACTGCTTGTGCAACTTTTTCATCACGAAGCGGCCCAGTACCCGATGATTCTGCAACAAGTACTGCACTCATAAACTCTGTCGGGTATTTCGCCTTCATATACGAAGTTTGATACGCAATCATCGCGTAACAGGCAGAATGTGCCTTATTAAATCCGTATCCTACGAACTTCTCTATAAGTGAGAAAACACTTTCTGCAACTTCTTTTGAATATCCCATCTTAATACAACCGCTGATAAACTTTTCCCGCTCCTTCTTCATAACCTCCGGTTTTTTCTTTCCTATGGCCATGCGAAGCTTATCCGCTTCCACGAGACTATATCCGGCCATTTTGTTTGCTATCTGCATACATTGTTCTTGATACACAGCGATTCCATATGTTTCAGCAAGGGCTTCTTTGAGTGCGGGATGAGGATATTTAATCTTTTTGGGATTCAGTTTTCCCTCAATAAAGGCTGGTATCCACTCCATAGGACCTGGACGAAATAACGCTACCATAGCTGAGATATCTGTAAATTTGGTTGGTTTTAGATCACGCGCGAGTCTTCGCATTCCCGCAGACTCCATCTGGAATATACCGGTTGTTTCACCTGAGGCTATGATTTGATATGCCTGCGCATCATCCAGAGGAATCTTATCCAGATGTATATCAAGACCTCTGGTTATTTTTATGTATTTAATACTGTTTTCAAGGATCGTTAAGTTACGCAGTCCCAAAAGATCCATTTTTAGAAGTCCGATAGCTTTTCCATCTGATGCAGCATTTAAGTCTAAATCGTACATGTCATACTGGGTAATAATCCGATCCCCTTTCGTTTCTTTTTGAAGCGGTACATACGTTGTCAAAGCTGCATCAGCGATAACTACACCAGCCGCATGAACGGAGGCATGTCGTGCAACACCTTCCACTTTTTTTGCTAGATCCAATAATCTTTTTGTTTCAGGTTCATTCTGATACGCAAGACCAAGCTCTGGAGATATTTGCAGTGCTTTTTCTATACTCATAGAAAACCCCTGTGCTCCAGGTGGAATGAGTTTGGCTATTCTATCAGGTTGAGAATACGGCATCCCCAACGCTCTTCCTACATCACGTACAGCAGCCCGAGCTTCCATAGTACCGAAGGTTATGATCTGAGCCACTTTATCCTCTCCGTATTTATCTGTTACATAGGCAATAACTTCATCTCGCCTGTCATCTGCAAAATCAAGATCAATATCAGGAGGAGAGGGACGATTCGGGTTCAAAAATCGTTCAAAAGGAAGCAAATGAACAAGAGGATCAAGTTCTGTGATGTTCATACTATACGCAACGAGACTTCCTGCGGCTGATCCACGTCCCGGGCCTACTGCTATCCCCTTCTTTTTTGCCCAGTTCACAAAATCAGAAACAACCAGAAAATAGGTCGCGTACCCTTTTTGGACAATAATACCCAGTTCGTATTCCAGTCTCTTTGTAACTTCTTCAGTTACGACGGCAAATTTTTTAGCTGCACCCTCGTATGCGAGTTGTCGCAAGTGCAATTCAGGGGTTGATCCCTGGGGTACTGGATAATGCGGCAAAATCCACTTCCCTAACTCAACATCTACGTTGCACATTTGTGCGATTTTTACTGTATTTTCAATTGCTTCGGGGTACTGTGCAAATAGCCCTTTCATTTCTTCAGGTGATCGTAAATAAAAATCAGGAGACCCAATCATAGAGAGAGGTCTGTTTGCTTCAAGAATACTTCTTTGTGTTCCTATACAGAGTAAAATTTCTTGCGCTTCCGCATCCTCTTTATATATGTAGTGAGAATCATTTGTAGCAACAAGTGGAATTGAAAGTTTTCTGGAAAGAGCAACAATTTTTTCGTTGACTTCCTCTTGAAGAGGTATTTTCGGGTGCTTTTGTAATTCAAGATAAAAATTCCCTTCGCCAAATATCTCTACAAATTCTCGCGCTTGTTTCTCTGCTGACTCATCTTGATTTGCCCGCAACAATTGGGGAATTTGGCCGTTAATACATCCTGATAATCCAATCAACCCTTCACTATAGCGGCGTAATAACTCAAGATCAATGCGTGGCTTGTAATAAAATCCTTCAAGATGGGCATGTGTAATCAGCTTGATAAGATTTTGATATCCTACATTATTTTTTGCTAACAGAATAAGATGATATTGGCTTTTATCAAGGGTAGCATCCTTATCAAACCTTGATCTGATCGCTTGATACGCTTCAACCCCAATGATAGGTTTTATACCTGCTTCTTTGGCTTTTAGAAAAAATTTTACAGTTCCATACATCGCGCCATGATCTGTAAGGGCAAGCGAGTCCATTCCAAGTTCTTTTGCTCGCTTTACAAGTTGTGGTAATTTAGA
>CAZYQZ010000098.1:0-5359 GCA_964649915.1 uncultured Gammaproteobacteria bacterium
AAACGTACTATGGAATCTGGGGATATTCATTCCCATACGTGGCAAACATCATTATATGGTGGGTGGGGATAGGATGGGCGATACTACGACTTGTCGGAAGTGGTACCCATGAAAAAATATCAGATAGAGCGGGAATATTTCTTCTAGCAAGTACACTTATTTTAAATATTTGGGGCTTTATTCACTTTTTCCCTCTCAAGCATGCACAGTATCTTATATCGTTCGCTCCATTTATTGTATATTTTTTCAGTGATTTCTTGGGAGTTATCTATCAACAGTTAAAGAGGGTATGGGTTGTTCTTCCATATATCTTGACAATACTCATCTTTGGAATAGCGGTGTATATTGCGCATGAGATGAATTCTCCCAAACAGTACTGGACGAACGATGGGACAAGAAATGATTTGAGCACAATTACTAAAACTGCTCCGAGAGATAGTTTTCTACTTGATCTGACAGGGTATAGCCTAGTTTATAAAGATCCATTTTATATCTGTTGTGTCCCGTATGGGCAATACATCTTTGCACTTCCCAAACTCCCTTCGCTCTCGGAGAGTTTAGAGAAAACTAACACGCAGTATGCTTTATACTACCGACTCGATACACTTGTGGAAACAGATAGAAACTACATTCTGAAGGCATATCCCAAAGTCCTTCTGCCGGGATTGTTGCTTGGTAAATAATACTTGCTTGACCGATGCTAGTTTCCTGAAGTAAGATGGAGTCCTGCCGGATTTATGTCACCCCATGTATCTATAATTATTCCTGCTCGAAATAGTAGTTTCACTCTACAGCCGCTTCTTTTATCTATTTATGAATCAAAGAACGTTTCGTTATCAATGGTGGAAGTATTGGTAGTGAATGATGGATCAACTGATAATACTGTATATGCGGCAGCTGGGTTTGCGGTAAATCATCCAAAACTTGGTATAAAAATACTTTCTTTAAGAAAAAATAAAGGTCCTGCACATGTAAGAAACTATGGAGCAAAGTTTGCTACAGGTGAGATACTTTTTTTTCTTGATAGTGATGTTGTGCTTCACCAATATTCACTCTCACACCTCATCCATGCATTTGAAGATCCAGACATTCATGCTCTGACTGGTGTCTGGGATAAAAGGCAACATACAGATAATTTTTTCCCACGGTTTAAGGCGCTTCGTGATTGGAGTTACTGGATCAATGAACGAGACCCCAAGAATTATTATTATCTATTCTCAACCCGTGTTGCTGCAATACGTGCAGGACTTTTTCTGCGTCTAAAGGGATTTGATGAAACATATAAAGCGGCACTCGTTGAAGATATAGAGTTAACATACAGAATTGCTCGTCGCTATGCTGTCATCTTTAATCCTAAAGTTTCAGTGCATCATGAATTTGAGAGTTTCATTCCTATCACAAAAAAATATTTCTGGAGAAGTTATTTCTGGACTAAGATTTATCATAAAAGAAAAAAATTTGATCCAGTTGCAGCAACAAATAAGGAAGCGATCACGACGATTTCTGCCGGAATATCTGTATGTTTAGCCCTGATACTAACGGTTATTAAGATCAGTCATGCTGGATTAAACATTATGAGTATCAATCTTGAGCTCCTCCTATTTGCTTTTTTATTCTTAAGTCTTCTGACACATCTTTTGGGTGTGAGAAAATTTCTTCAATTTTGTTACCAAGAAGAGGGTTTCGTTTTTATGTTGAAATCTTTTACTACAGGGTTTATTCTATATATTGTAATCTTATCTGGCGCATTTTTTTCATATACAAATATTTATCACTCAATTGAAGGAAATAATCATAATACATAGGTATCTTTATGTATTTGGATTTGTATTTAAGTAGGTATGAAAAGACAGATGAACTTAAAAGATAGAAAAAAGCAACGGCAATCTAGCGTTTTTTTATATAGGCCAAAACTGGTCTTTCTAATTGTAGTTTTCTTGCTACTTGGAATTTTTATTACATCACGAGCAGAAATTTCATCATTTTTTCCTCGGGCACAATCATCATCTTCATCGGTTATTACACATGGTCCACTCGTGGGGGCAGTAACAGATAGTGAAGCAACAATCTGGATTCGAGCAGTGTTTAGTGATGTGAATGGCGCAACTCCTTTTCCAACTACGAGAACAGCTTTGACGTCTGTACCAAATAATGATATCCAGGTCCGCCTTGCAACAAGTCAGGAAACTCTGCTTAACGCAAAAAATAGTCAGGTTGCTTCAGCAGAATTGTTTGTAAACACTTTCAATCAAGTTTCGTTTGTATCACCCACTGAACTTCCTTGGGATAATACATGGAAGTCGACTGTAAAAGGTCTCTCTCCTAATACAAAATACTATGTTGATGTGATATATAAAGGCCTGTCACAGCTATCTTATCCGTATCCGTCCTTTAAAACGTTCGTAACAAAGGGGCAAAATGCGTTGATTCAATTTGCTGTATTAACAGATTTTGGATCTCTACACTCAAACTCATTACAACAAGATCCTCTTGATGTGCAAACATTTCGTAAAATATATGAGGAGAATCCGCCAGTTGATTTTGTCGTAATTGGTGGAGATTTTTGGCATACAGATACAGATTCTACGGAAGGAAAAAGGACGATGTATAAAAATATGTATTCACTGAATAGCTTGAATGGTCCATATAATGATTTTGTGAACTATATTTTAAAAAACTATGCTCTCATCCATTTTTGGGATGATCATGATATAGGTCTGAATAATTCAGACAAAACATATATACATCGAAAACAATCGTATCAAGTATTGCAGGAATTTTTCCCTGTATACCCTTTGCCGGCTAATGCAGATGGACCAAATGGACAATGGAGAAATGGAGATTGGCAGAAATTCTCGTATGGTCAAGTCGATTTCTTTGTACTGGATGGCAGAAGCCAAAGAGATCCTAACTATACGACGGATGGAAAAGACAAATCAATGCTCGATGGGGACAATTTGGGAGCAATAGGTCAGTTAGAGTGGTTAAAGAGTAATTTGAATAGCTCATCTGCCAAATGGAAAATCATATTTTCCCCTCTCGTATTTAATCCAACGCTTAAAAAGGGTGATGCGTTTTCAGGATTCAAAAATGAACATAATTCGATTCTAAAGTATCTTCAGAATAATAAGATCAAAGGGGTAGTTGTTATTTCAGGTGATGCGCATGGTGGAGCCATTGATAATGGGCAAAACTCCGGAGTACCTGAAATGCTTGTGCCTGGTCCAAATATGAAGATGTCTTGTTTCACAGCGCAAAAAATCGGTGACTGGAGTGAAGGTGTATATGGTGCTTTAAATACGCCTAAGGGATGTCGAGGATATGGGTACGTGAGGATTGCGATGAATCCAGATCGAGTTGTGTTAATTGTAAAAGATGATAAGGGGAATAATAAACTGAAATATAGATATTTTCTTAATCCTCAAGATGAGGGGAAGTTTCCTAACGTAGTGGATTAATAAAATAGATACGATAGATTTCATGTATTCCCTTATACGAATTACGGAGTGTTTGTTGAAGTAGGTGTAGGTTTCTGAGGGGGAGCAATTGAGATAACTGGGGAGATAGCACCTGTAGGGATGGGTGAAGGCAGTGAAAGGGTGTTGTTCCCAGTATTTGCCGACTCTGTTGCACTTGTGGGTGTAGGACTTGGTAGAAGTGGTTTTAATAGATCAATATCCTTTTGAACCTTTGCGATTTCTGGGGAATCGGGAGGCAACAGCGATATTGTTTGTTGAAATGTCTCATAGGCCTTCTGGTAGTCCTTATTATTTTTATACGCATAAGCCAAGTTGTATCGTGCATTTGTCCAGTCTGATTTAAGAGCAACAGCTTGGGAGAATGCAGTAATAGCCTCCGGATACCTTCCTAAGGCATAATAGACGCCTCCAAGATGCAACCGGGCTTGAGGATCGGTTGGAAATAAATTAATTTCTTGTTGATAGGATGAAACTGCCCAACCATCTGCTCCATTGGCAAATCGAATCAGCGAGTTATATATCGATCCGAGGTTGCTCCAATTAACAACGCTTGTTTGGTTCAACGATACTGCATTTCGTGCTTCAGCAAGCGCTTGCTGGACTAATTGAGGGATAGTTTGTTTATCTACTTCAGTGAGATCCTTTTTTCCTGCGAGAGAATTGGCGAGAGCAAGGTTTGTCTGTGAAAATGACGCATGATACTTATCTGAGAACGGGTTTAAACGAAGTGCGCGAATCTGCATGTTATACACATCCTGACCTCTGGGACCCGGAATATTATCCAACGACTTCTTAAATAGTAACTCCGCCGAGTAGATCTTACCAGTAAAAAAGAACAACGTTCCGAAGATAATAAGAGGAATTCCAACAATTACCCATACTCCATAGGAAAGTGACGTAAGGTGAATATCAACAATTTTTTTCCTTGATGAGGTTGCTGCAAGAAGTATAATTGTATAAACAAGCAGTGTGATGCCTGTAAGACTAACAAGCTGTAAGAGTAGCGCCACACTCAATGGAATATAGAGAAAATTCTCGTGAAGACTTTCTCTTTTTTTTACTTTTAGAAAAACGCGAAGACATATGTAAAAAAACAGTATCACTGCAATACTGCCGATTTCTGTGGAGAGTGTTAACACAAAACTGGAGGAAGAGCTAAATAGCGTGTTCCATAGAGGTGTTGAGTTCAGCCACGCAGGTCTGGCGAGGGAAAACGCAGTTAAAAAATTACCTGGACCGATACCTAAGAGAAATGTTGGAATACTTTTAAATGCGTCAAATGCGATCGCCCACCCAGCACTATACGGTAAAACTGTAAGTCCGTTTTTTAGAAAGTTGATAATAATAATTGCGCAGCTTGAAAGGAGGAGAATCGATGCTCCGAAGTATAAAAACGCCCAGCTTTCAATTTTTTTCACTACCTGGTTTTCAAGTGAAATCATGTAAACGATCAGACCATATAACATAAAAGAAAGGGGCAGAAGAAGAAAAAGAAGTGTGAAAAGTGGTGTTCCC
Organism: uncultured Gammaproteobacteria bacterium; assembly: GCA_964649915.1. Taxonomy (GTDB): domain Bacteria; phylum Patescibacteriota; class Microgenomatia; order 2-02-FULL-39-11; family 2-02-FULL-39-11; genus CAZYQZ01. The sequence continues at coordinate 4,995 of CAZYQZ010000098.1, forward strand.
GCAGGAGAAAAAGACTTGTTTTTCAGCCACTCAACTGAGAAAAGAGGTGAGACCATACCTGAGGTCCATACAATTGTTATCAAGGATAAAATAAGTCCAGAAAAAATCATCGGTAGTATCACGTATGCACGGTCGTTTTTATCATCAAAAGTATTTACAACCGCCATATAGAGAAGAAATAGACAGCCGAGACTCACCGGTCCAACTGAAGATAGAAGTGAACCGAATTTATAAGACGATTGAAATATAGTGGACAGTAGTGAAAGTACAAAAAGGATAAATAAGGGTAACTCAAACGGAGTAGTATGTAAGATAAATCTTCTAGTTCGTGTGATTTGGATCATCCAGAGAAGAAATAAAATTCC
>CAZYQZ010000099.1:0-5324 GCA_964649915.1 uncultured Gammaproteobacteria bacterium
TTAGATTATCTTATGAAGTTTTCATGTTTTCTTCTTATTTTCTTTTTCTTTAATAAGTGGGCGTTTGTAAACTACTACTATCTTGTGGGACAATTATTAGTGGTATTGTTAGCTGCTGAAAATAGTAGGTATCACGCTCTATGATGTACGCTGTTATATTTTTATTTGGTATCTCAATTGGGTCGTTTCTGAACGTCTTGATTGACCGCTTATCCATAGGTGAGTCGATTGGTGGACGGTCCCATTGTGATTATTGTAAAAAAACACTTTCTTTTTTTGATCTTATTCCTATTCTTTCGTTTATGTTTCTGCGAGGAAAATGCAGGTACTGCAAGAAAAGTCTTTCTCTCCAATACCCGAGCGTTGAGTTGCTCACCGGAATGACCTTTGTTGGTATTGCTCTCTACTCACTGAAGGAATTTACTCCACTTGCTTTGGTGAATCTACTTCTTCTTTTGATCATTTACAGCGGGCTTATTGTTATTTTAATCGCTGATTTAAAGTTTAGAATTATTCCTGACGAAATGCTTATTGTTATAACTACTGCAGTAATTATTCAACATCTTCTTGTCGGAGTATCGAGTTTTCCAATTAGTTTTGCGTGTGGACTAATTTTATTTGCCATTTTTTTGATGCTATTTCTTATAACAAAAGGAAAAGGTATGGGGTTTGGTGATGTAAAGTACGCCTTTTTTATGGGATTCTTTTTAGGATTTCCGGGAGCCGTTATCAGTTTTTACGTAGCTTTCTTGACAGGGGCACTGCTATCTATCATACTAATTTTGATAGGAAAAAAGCGTTTCGGACAGACGATTGCCTTTGGTCCTTTTCTTATTTTGGGGACAGTCTGCGCACATTTTTTGGCCAACCCATTATGGCGAATGTTTTTAAATATACTCGGGTATCCATAAAAAGAAGCTATATTTTCACCAGCGGATTCACTCTGATGGAGATCATCATAGCGATGGCAATATTTGCTATTGTTACCGGAGCGCTTCTGGGTAATTTCTTCTCAACAATTTCAAAAGGACGCGATTCGCGGCGTAAACAAGATATTGAACTCGTGTCAAAAGCGCTTGAGCTATATTACAATGATCACCGGGCATATCCTGCTAGTCTCCCAACTCCTACGGGGTCATTTAAAGACTCAAACAATACGATTTACATGCAAACAACCCCTCTTGACCCACGATCAAATAGCGGGGTTAAATACTACTACAGAACAGATGCGGGTGGAACGTATTATCAGCTCTATGCGTGCTTAGAGAACAGAAATGATCCAAAAAGGAAAACGGGGGGGTATGCTGGAACAAATTGTGGTTGTAGTATAGAAGCGACAGTAAATTTATGTAATTATGGTATTGCTAGTTTAAATACATCACCATGAATGTAAAACGCCAATCACCAAAAGGATTTACGCTTGTTGAACTCCTTGTTGTTATTGCTGTGATTGCGATACTGCTTGGACTTGCTTTCCCTAATTTCATGGGTGCCAGACAGCGAGCTCGGGATACGCAGCGTAAATCTGATGTAAAGCAGATTCAAAAAGCTCTTGAACTTGCAAAGTCTGACATTAATCCGCAGGCGTATCCAACACAAGTAAGTAACAGGGTGCCGGTAGCATGTGGACTTACTTGGAGTGCTGGTAGTAACACATACATGGCGCACGTTCCGTGTGACCCAAACGGAAGTTCAGCTAACCCCACACCTTACTATTATGTTCTCAATGCCACCGACTCATTTAAATATACTCTCGGTACCTGTTTAGAGAATGCCTCAGACCCAGATCGTGATACATCAAATAATTCAGCATTAGGATGTCCTTCAGGATACGGGACATTCACATTAACAGAACCATAAGGAGAATAGTTCTATGAAAGATATAAAAAAAACAGTTGGACGAGGGTTTACGTTACTCGAGCTTCTTGTTGTGATATCTATCGTGGCAATACTAGTTGCGCTGGGTGCCGCATCGTATTCCACAGCTCAGAAAAAAGCTCGAGATGCCGCGCGTAAAGGTGATCTTCGTGCTATAGGAAACAGTCTGGAACAGTACTACAGTGTTTGTGGAAATGTTTATATTACTCCAGGAAGTGCGATTTATTGTGCGAGTCCCTCAATAGGCATACTACCAACTGTACCAAAAGATCCACGCGGAACACCATACGTGTCTTCTGGATGTAGCACATCGGGATATACGCTGTGTGCTAACAACATGGAGGCTGAATCACCAACTGGGTACTGTATTCAAAGTCAACAATGAATTTATGAAACACTTTTAACATTCGACATTTGCGGGGTTTACATTAATTGAAGTTCTGGTTGCTGCATCAATTATCATGATCCTTGCAACTATTGGTATGACGAGTTATCAAGCAGCAGGAAGAAGTGGGCGCGATGCAAAGAGAAAATCAGACCTGGAACAAGTAAGATCTGCGCTAGAAATTTTTAAATCAGAAAATACTGTGTATCCAGATGATGCTGGAAGCTGTGGACAACCGGCAGCACTTACATCCGGTTATATAAATCCGTATCCTTCTGATCCACGGTCACCTGCGCAGTATTGTTACAATCGATTAACGACAACTACGTACGTGTTGTGTGCCTCGCTTGAAAACGGAAACGCAGCTCAAATAGCTGCATGCGGCGCACTTAATTGTGGTTCTGGCAAATTTTGCAATTACGCGGTAGCCAATCCATAATGAAACGTCGATTTTTTTTACCTCTGGGTTTTACCCTCATAGAGCTTCTGGTTGTCATTAGTATTATTTTGCTTGTGGCCGGTGGAACTGTGGCGGGATACTCTAGTTTCAACAATAAGCAAACACTGGTAAGTGCTGGACAAACTTTAAAAAACACACTCCGTGACGCGCAAAGTAGAGCATTCACAGGAGAAAAAACAGCAAATTGCGCTGCGTCTACACTTGAAGGATGGATAGTTGATCTTACGAATAAACGTTATTCGATTAAGTGCGATTCTGGGACGTATGCTGTATCAACATTTACTATTTCCTCCCAGGTTACGATTGTGCCAAGTTCAACTATTCTTTTTACTTCATTTCCAAAAGGGGCCACCCCGCAAACTACTATTTGCTTGTCACAATCAACTGTTTCTGAAGAATATAGGATAGATGTAGATGTAAGTGGAAATATTGACGATCAAGGGTTAGTAGCTTCCGCAAACTGTCCATGATAGTGAAAAATAATTTATCATCAGGGCAAACGCTTATTGAGATTCTTGCAGCGTTTGTTTTACTAACCTTCTTGTTATCTGGAATGGTGGTTGTTGGACTCTATTCACTTCGAAATGTCCAATACGCAAAGAATCGAAGTCAGGCGACGAAACTTGCTTCCCAACAAATGGAAAGAGTACGAGTCATGCGCGATACTCAAGGAGTAAAGGCGCTACCCAGTTGTGGGGCAGGTCTCTGTTTTCTTGACAGCTCACTTCAGTTTGTCGCGATAACCCCAACCGGAGTATTTGGACAATCTCTGCAGATTGGAACACCACTTGCAAATGAATGTCCAACACCTGCAGGTGCAGTATCAGTCACGATATATAAATCAACTGTAGAGGTATCATGGGATGCAAGTTTACCTACCCCTCAAAAAGTAGAGCTTCAGTCATGTTTAAGTAACTGGCAGTGATATGAAAAAGCAATTCGCTCAACATAGAGGATTTACACTTGTTGAAATTGTCGTGGTTATGGCTCTTTTTGCCATTACAAGCGTTGTCTCCACTCAAATATTTATATCGATTCTTCGTTCCCAACTGAAAAGCGAGGTAAGTAAAGAGGTCAAACAAAATGGTGACTATGCATATTCTGCGATGGAGCAAATGATACGAAATGCCAGCCAGGTTGTGACAGCGTGTACGACTCCCTCCACAACTCTTCAGATCATAAATCAGGATGGCGGAGATACAATATTTGATTGTAGCTCAAATCAACTGGCATCATCATCAGCAACAACTGCAGATACCACAGTCCACAATTTAACTAGCAATACAGTAATAGTAAGCGGATGCACCTTCACCGTAGTTTGTCCTGCTGCACCTGCGCCTAAATATGTTCTCGCATCCTTTAATGTTTCAAAAGGAAATGGGAATAGTCCACTTGATACCTCGGTTGAAACGTACCAATCAACGATAAGTTTGCGCAATACAGCGAACTAATTGATCCATGCTTGACAGGTATTTTATGGAATGACTATACTCTAATTGATGATCAAAAAAGACCAGATGAGTCGAGGGCAGGTCATATTAATTATTCTCCTTGTTACGACGATTGGGTTAACGATAGGCCTATCACTTGTTTCAAGGACGATAAACGATGTTAAGATCTCCTCTCAAATAGCTGAGTCGCAAAAAGCCTTTTCCGCTGCAGAGGCAGGAATTGAAGCCGCGTTAAAAGGTGCTGCAACTGGAGGCAATCTCTCTCTTACTGGTGCAACTGCTGATTACAATGTAAGCGATTATGGTGGCGGAAATGTTGCCTTCTCAATTCCAAATATTGCAGCTGGAGATTCAAAAACTGTTTGGTTTATTAATCATAACGATGACGGAAGTATTCCTGCAAATCCATCCAAAGTATACACCAGTGATACGATAGATATATGTTGGGGTAATTCAGCAGATAGCACAGCGCTTGAGTTAACTTTATTTTATTTAGATGCGGGTATAACTCCTACTATAGCAAAAGCTGTATATGATCCAACTGGAACGATTTCATCACCAACCCCAGGAGGCAGCGACCTATGTGGACATGGATCACTATCTCAAGCTGTGAATGATTTAAGTATTCAGAGTGTTTTTGGAGCTAATCTCGCAAGCTCTTCTGATAATGCGATATTTCTACGAGTTACTCCCCTGTTTCAAGCGAGTGATGTAATCGTGCAAGGAGGAAGCATGCCAAAGCAAGGAAAGCAAATTTCATCGACCGGACAAACAGGGACCGGTGTAGCAAGAAAGATTAATGTTCTACAAGGATATTCTTCACTTCCTCCAGTGTTTGACTATACTCTTTTTACTAATAACTGACACATTTTCACTTGACGCGGTGTACGCTTGATTGTATTCTAGATCTATATGGCTGCCCAGACTATTATTGGACTTGATCTTGGATTTGATTCAATTAAGGCTGTAGAGTTGGCAAAAGTTTCAAATTCAGTACAGCTTGTTTCACTCGGGTCAATCCCAACCCCCCCACGCGGACTTCTTTCTGATACTCCACTTGATGAGCAAGGAATGGTGGATATCATCGGTAAACTTCTAAAAAGTATGAATGTCAAAACGAAGATCTGTAACGCATCACTCCCAGAATCAC
>CAZYQZ010000100.1:0-998 GCA_964649915.1 uncultured Gammaproteobacteria bacterium
GTGTTAACTTGCTTTACTACTTTTGGTAAAGAGGATTTACCACTTCTGGTTAACTCTCTTAACTGGTTAAGTTCGTTTACTACTTTTTCCACATCCATATGCAGGTTTAATTTGTAGCGATTTCCTTTGGATCGTTGCTGCACAAAAATCACCCCGACTTTGATGAGGTTCTGGAGAGCTGTGTTCACCGCCGGCCGAGATAAGCCAGTACCAAAATCTAGGCGGCGACCCTGGCTCGTCTTTATGCCGTTCTCGAATTGAGTGAAGCTGATGTTGTCTTCGTCTTTATGAAAACCGAACGTGCGCCGACATATGTAAAGTAGGCATCGAGATTCTGCCTCCGATATGCGAGGAAGAACGAGATCCAAAATTACATTTGGAATCTGGGAGCTGTTGGGAATTAAGTTGTGTGTTTTTTCATCCATAGTTTTTGGAAGAGAGAGAAGCACCGAGGGTTCGGTGTTTCTCTTTGGTTAGGCGGGGGTCTTAGCCCCCGATCTCAGCCCTCATGCCACTGCGATCAGGGCTGAGTCAGTGGCCAAGCTACTTACTTTGTTTACTTGCCACTTTTGGCTGTAACCTTTGAAGGCTTTTTTGTTTTATCGACCTTTGAATCTCGGAGGTCCTTATCGAACTTCTGTTCGGGTGTGAGCTCCGGTGCTTCTTCGCCTTTCATTTCGGCGATCTTGTTTTGCACAAACTCTTGGATTCGTGCGTATCCATCCTCGAGGACATCTGGGCGCATTGCTTCGATTGCGGACCAGCTGCGTGTCTGGAAGGCATACTCGAGCGCATCAGTTTTGTTTTTCTTTTCCTGTGCGCCGGTACTTGGCCAGACCGATACGAGGTAACCCTCGATTTCCTCTAGCCATCGCTTCCTTTCAAGAACCCACTTACGCTTGTCTTCTTCAGTGCGGATCAGCTCACCTGCATCCCTCTCAGTAGGGCTAAATCGGGCAGCTGCGGGGTCTTTGATCACCGCCTCGATTGCTGGTGCA
>CAZYQZ010000100.1:1008-5320 GCA_964649915.1 uncultured Gammaproteobacteria bacterium
TTTCGTGATGAGCTCATGGCGTTCCATGAGGACCAAGACATCGAATTCGTATGCGGCGTTTTTCTCGGCCTGCATCTTTACTCCAGTCTTGGTAAATTCCTTGCGACCATCCTCATCTACTTCCTGTTCCATTCGGTCTGAAACTCGGCCGGTTGCAATGATGTGCAATGGCGATTGGACCAATGGGATCGAGAAGTTTCTGTTCCAGTCGGATTTGATTGCCATCCAATCCTGAATCTGGAAGTTTTGGCGGTTCAGCTTTCGCTTATATGCCTCTTGGAAGTCCATCCAGAGGTGAGTGATACTGTCGATCACCATCACATCCGAGTATCCTTCCGAGCAGAGCTTCATTGCTGTTACCAAGTCAGCGAGCGAGTGCGTTTCGCGCACCATCGCTTCGATCCCATGCTCTTGAAAGAGCGGGACCAAAAACTTTGCTGCCTTTTCGGTATCGATGAGGACAATGGGCTTCTTGCTTCCGATCTTCTTATGAAGACCGATTGCTACTAATGCGGCACTCCAGCTTTTGCCTGTGCCTGGCTCTCCTTCAAAGGCTTTGATACGATGTATCTGTTGATGAGAGATCGCCTTCGGGGGGTCTTTTATTTTTCTCTAGTAATTTGGTTGAGCATGTTTTCACTTGAGTTGCTTAACTCTTGGATTCGCTGCTTTCGAAGCTCCTCTCTTTCTTTGAGCCTTTTTTGTCGCTCTTTGCTGAGAAGGACATTCTTCTTGAAGCGAATCTCTTTTGGCTGGTAATCGATATCGACTAGATCGCCTATTGCCAGTCGATATTTTTCTGTGAGCCATTTACCTTCGAGGATTACGGCTGGTATGCCGTATCGCCGATAGGTCACGACTCGCATGGGTCTTGGTGCTTTTTTCATTGTTAGCATCTGGCCTGTACAGGGCCGATCCCTTTCGGGACAATGATTAGGTTGGCTAATAATTTCGACCTTTTGGTGAGCTGGGGGTATAACAAAAACACCCCCATTTCGGGGGGTGTTTTCCTTCCTATTTTTTGATGTTACTACTCGATGCCCTTTATGAGCTTATCGGCCTTGTTGTGCCGGTTCTCATAGTCTTTCCCGTACTTTTCTTCGCAATGTCTGGCGAAGGCTGCAGGGTCATTCATGGCCATTCCGGCTAGAATCACATGCTGGACTAACGTGTGGGTGTACCCCATCTCATTGTCATACCAGGCCATTACTTTTACGAGATTTCCTCCGACAACCCGAGTAAATGCGAGATCAGCAATTGAGGCAAATTTATTTCCCTTGATATCAGATGATACAAGTTCTTCTTCAGTAACTGTAAATGACTTTGACCAGCGCTTTTCACCCGCCGCTTTTTTGAGAATTTCATTTACTTCTTCTTTTGTTGTATTTCGCTTTGCAATAAATGTGATATCTACAATAGATCCAACAACAACAGGTACTCGGACTGAGATACCATCAAATTTTCCAACCAAGTCTGGAAGAACTTTGGTTACTGCAATAGCTGCACCAGTTGATGATGGCACAATGTTCTGAGCTGCAGCACGGCCTTCTCTAAAATCTTTTTTATTTGGCCCATCTACTATGCCCTGACTTGCTGTGTAACCGTGAACAGTGTTAAGAAGAGCTTTTTCTATTCCAATAGTTTCATTCAAAATTGCCATGAGTGGACTTCCAGCATTTGTTGTACATGATGCGTTTGAACTAATCTGGAGAGCTCCGAGTGCATCTTCATTGATTCCAAGAAGTACAGTTCCCCCTTTGATATCTGCTGGCGGTTCATCTTTGACCGGTGCAGAAATAACTACTTTCTTTGCGCCAGCTGTGACATGAGCTTTTGCTTTGTCATAAGCTGTAAAGAATCCTGTTGATTCTACAACGACATCAATATCAAGTGCTTTCCATGGCAAATTTGTAGGTTCTTTTTCAGAAAGATATGCTACTTCTTTTCCATCTATTATAAGAGATTTTTTGTCAGAACTAACACCAACCTCAAATGGACTCACTCCATATGCCGTATCGTATTTAAGAAGATACGCAATGTTATCAATACTGCCCAAATCGTTTATAGCTACAACTTCGAGTTCTTCTCGCTGTCGAGCGACTTTGAGAAAAGCTCTGCCAATTCTTCCTGCACCATTGATTGCAACTCTGATTTTTGCCATATATAAACGTTAATTATTTTTATAACTTAAGTATAGCACTACCATCTACTTTTTTCTCTATGTCCAAATGAGTCCCCACCTCAATATGCTGCGCTTTAATGAAGCCGGTATTTACTTCTATGACGTACGAAGCAAGCCCATCAGGCTGAAAAACTTTTGGAAATGAAGATGGTAAAGCATTTTCTGCGTAATACATCACTGTGTAATTCTTATTGAGCCATATAATATCAAGAGGAAATTGCATATCTTTCATCCAAATTCCAGCTTTCATTGGCTCAGGAAATACAAAGAGCATTCCTGCATGCTGTGGAAGCATAGCTCTACCCGACAATCCTTGTTCACGCGCTCCTTCGGTATCGGCTACTTCTAATGTAATAATTTCTGCACCGCTTGGAGCTGAATATGGTGCATACCACATCTTGAATACTATCGCCCCTGCCACCATACTTATAATAATTAACGCAAGTAGAAAATAATTTTTTTTCATGAAAAAGATTTTTGTGCTAATACTACTATTTTAGTATATGTAGTGTGTAATACCCAGGCACAAGCATAGCTTACTGCGCCTGTCATAAGTATCGTAAGAACAAGTAATACAAAATAGGGTAGATGAAGTGCCTTGAGCAAAATATATATCTCATATTCAATAAAATAATGAATGAGAAAAATCCACAAGCTATATCTACCTACTGATTCTAGAATCTTTTTAATATAATTTTTAAATAACAGGTCTCTATATATAAACAGTAGATTAAAGACTGCAACTCCATAAATAAGCCGGACATTATAATAGTATCCAAAGTAAATAAGAGATAAAACAAGATAAAGAGCAATCATAGTATGCCACTGCTTTGTGTTATTTTTTGAAGAAGTATTCTGCAAAAAAGAATTACGATAATACATTCCATAAAAAAAGAAAAAGAGATATTGCCCGCAAAATGGAATACCCCAAAGATACCAAAGCGGTCCGAAGACTGCACATATAAGTGAGAAAATAAATATAGAAATCAATGCTGTTCTACTATGTTCAAGCTTTTTCAAAAAAGGATACAGAATATAAAGCTGGAGTAAAACACAGACAAAATAATACGGTACTAATAAGCTACCAGATACTATCCCCCATGCTAATTCCCCCAACGGAAGATGCTGATATATGCCAATAATTAGAGCAATAAAAAAATATGGGACAAATATTCTTAATACTTTTTTTAGATAAAAGCTTTTTAATTCTGTATATGAATAATCTTTGAGCGTAAGCAATACTCCTGAAGCAATAAGAAATAGTGGGATTGCAAAACGACTTATATTATTACTTATTAAAAGAAAGGTGAGGTTATTGTGCTGTTGATAGAGTAAGAAAAAATAGAGTGCGTGAATAATAATTACAGCAATAATGGCAATACCTTTTATAACGTCAAAAAATGGATATCTGGTATCTCTTACAGTAATTTCTTGCGTGCTCTCAGGTGGAGAAAAAAAAGCTTTATTCAACCACGGTATAAAACATACAATCGTGCTTGCTACCAATAGTTGGGAGGCTTCCATAGCTTAATAATAAGCACAGAGAGCGTTGAGCACAACCATTGACATAAGCTGATGAGAGTAGTAGATTTTTATACGGACCCGCCCTCATTTCATTCATGGACAAGGAGTCAGTATGCAAGCCAAGACACAGAGAGCTATCAAAATCCCTGCTTCACCTTTAACTCCTTTGGAAAGATTAGCTAAGGAACATGGTGCGACCATAAGAAATATAGGACTCCCGGGAAATGAAGAATATCTTCCGATTGGATATTTTAAAGACAGGTTTGATGGTGCAAACTTTGCGATAGCTGTTTATGAAGAAAAACTTGGAGAAATGCCTATGGACCCAGTCCGGCCTTTGTTCCAAGACCCTGACCCTCGCAAATTTTACGTACTTGTTGCTCCTTCAACCCAACTAGGCTCATCAAAAGCACTTTGAGCAAAAGCCGCCCACCCTGGGCGGTTTTTTATTGCGGATTGTATCCGCCGAAGCTCGCGGCGGCGAGCGAAGGCGGAGGGTAAGGGATTCGAACCCTTGGTGAGTTTCCCCACACACGCTTTCCAAGCGTGCGCACTAGACCGCTATGCGAACCCTCCATAATTAAAAAGAATCGTTTCTCATCCCCC
>CAZYQZ010000101.1:0-5301 GCA_964649915.1 uncultured Gammaproteobacteria bacterium
AAACGTAAAAAAAATGTCGTCCGTAAGCAGTTATTATAAAGAATTCGCGGAAGTCACAGATACCGATGTTATTAATATTCTCGGCGAAAGGAGATTATTTATATGAATCTTATTGTAGGATTGGGGAATCCAGGAAAAAAATTTGAACATACGCGTCATAATATCGGATTTATGGTGGTAGATAAGTTTGTTAAAGAAAAACTTTCTCTTTATCCATCACTTAAAGCATGGAAAACTGAAAAGAGGTTTTCATCGTTAGTTTGTCAAATGGGTGACTGTATTGTTGTAAAGCCGCAAACATATATGAACCTTTCTGGTCTAGCGGTATCAAAGGTTCTTCATTTCTACAAAATCAGTCCTAAAAATGTATGGGTGATTCATGATGATATTGATTTGCCACTAGGAAAAGTGAGAATTCGCATGGGTGGAGCTTCAGCAGGACATCATGGGATTGAGTCGATCATAAAAGAAATTCAATCACCGGAGTTTGTACGATTTCGATTAGGTATTGGTAAGGGTAAACTTGATAAAGAACACAGCGCGGACCAGAATCTTCATAGGCAAGATGTAGAAAAGTTCGTTGTATCACTTTTCTCAGAAGATGAAGCTAGCGAGGTGCGACATCTTATTAAAAAGACGGAAGAAGCGCTTGAATATGCTGTAGAAAAAGGAATTGAAAAAGCAATGAACAGATTTAATTGACCATCTTTTTAATGTAATTGATAATCTGCGAAGTGCTTAGTTTGGGATCAGTGGTATAAAGCACTTTTCCTCCTATTTTTTCCATAACCTTTCTCTCCTGTATTATGCCGTTGGATGTTTTCTCCTGATAATCTGGCCCTTTAATATAAAAGGACGGCTTAATTTTTGAAATAACTTCTACTGCGGTTTTAAAGTTTGCTACTACAACGTAATCTACATCCTGTAATTTTGAGAGCATATACGCTCTCATCCCGTGAGAAAAGATTGGCCTTCCGTGTCCTTTCCGGTGGGAAACATACCTGTCTGATGTCACGGAAAGAATAAGGATGTCGCATAGTTTTTTCGCAGAAACGATATGTTGAACATGTCCAGGATGAAGTAGATCAAACCCTCCGTGACAGAGTCCAATTGTTTTCCCTTGTTTTTTTTGCTGTCTACATAATCTTTGGGCGGTTGTGACTCGAAGAATTTTCTTTGAAGTAAATTGTTTTATGTGTGGAGTTTTCAGCACGAGGATAATCTAAACTATTTTTTATTGAAAGTAAAGTGAAAAGTTAATTCCTTATTTTGATTTCTGAAGAGCAAACGAATGAGTTTTTGTGGATACTAGTTGTAAAACTTTTTGGACCATAAAATAAGATAAGGTCATACCGCATGCCATTGCAAATCTCTCGATTGCCACAACCGGGATTAATCCTAACCAAATTACTTTTGAGAGCCCAAAAACCCAGACCCACAAGGCTCCGCCAACACTATGTGCAGTAAACGTTGCGCCAAGAGATCGGAGAAAAAGATTCTTGTGAAAGAAGTTGGCAACAATTGGAATAAGCCAGAATAAGGAAAATTGCCATGCACTTCGACCAACAGGATGAAGGTTAAAAATAATTATTGCAAGAATAGGAATCGCAAAGTTAACAGATCGTTTTTTCGAAAAATAAAATACAGCAAACAGGATAGGAAAGAGACGAACAACGCCTCCAATGTCCCACTTCGTCCCATGTAAAAACAGATTTATCACTTGAATTGTGAGTATGGTGATAACTCCAGGTAGAGTGCCTATAAATCCCCCAACAGTCGGAGCAAAAAAATCAAATGCGGTAAACTTTACATTCGATCCCAGAAGGCGAGTAAATGGAATCTGCAGTGCAATATATCCGATAACTGCAAGAAGAGCGAGGGAAGATATTTTTTTCAACTTCATATTCAGAATATTGTAGCACTAGATGTATTGTTGTCAATTAGAAAATCCGAGACGAAAGCCAGCAGCAACTTCTATGTTTGCCCCATTTATTGCATGAGATTGGGAATTGAGGAAAAAAAGCAGAGTATTAACAATATCTTTAAACTGGATGTATGTTCCAGTTGGGGTTTTTGGTTTGGACACACTGCTTTGAAGAATGCCGGGAGATATCGAGTTTACTGTAATTCCATACTTTGCGTACTCAAACGCCATTACTTTGGTCAGCATAATCACTCCAGTCTTTGCAATATAGTAAGGAGTCGTTTTTTCTCTGATCGTCATACTGTCTGCTCCTGCGCATCCAAAATTAATTATGCGACCCCAGCGTCTTTTGACCATATGGGGAAGCGCCTCTTCGGAACATAAAAAAGTAGAGTAGAGATTCGTTTCGATTACATCGCGGAATTGTTCAAATGTAGTGTGTGTGATAGGGTCAAAAATAAAATTTCCTACGAGGTTAATGAGAATGTCAACTTCACCCAAGCGTTCTTTGATGTCAAGAAACATTACGGTAACGTCTTCTTTTTTTGCGACATTTGCTTGTACGATTATTCCTTGGGAAATTTTGTTTATCTTTGTAAGTAAAGACTGCGCTTCACGTTTGCTTTTATAGTAATTAATCGCGATAGATGCTCCTTGATTTGCGAGTTCAAGCGCGATTGTACGACCTAAGTTTTTGGCGCCTCCTGTAATAAGTACAACTTTTCCTTTTAAGGGTTTCATAGCTCTGGTGTATAATGCATGCGTCATGATACGTACATACGAGTCCGCAGTCAAGTTTCTTGAACGCTTCATTCCAGTATCAAATCAGCAACACCTCGGAGAATTTGGCTTAAATAGAATGAAATTTCTTATGAATATGATTGGTAATCCTCAAATGGCGTATCCTACAGTACATGTCGGGGGAACTTCAGGAAAAGGATCGACTGCAACAATTCTACAATCTATATTAGCGACAAAATACTGCGTTGGACTTAATACCTCTCCTCATCTTGTAAAAATAAATGAGCGAATAAAGATAAATCATGATGATATTACTGATCAGGATTTTATCGAAATCCTCAATTCGCTAGTACCAGTAATTACCATGATGGAAAAGAGTAGATTTGGTAAACCTAGTCATTTTGAAATTACCACAGCAATTGCTTTTTTGTATTTCTATAGGAGGCGCGTTGATATTGCAGTCATAGAAGTTGGCATGGGAGGGAAATGGGATGGAACGAATGTAATAGATCCTCTTGTTGCGATTCTTACGAATGTCGGACTAGATCATACCCAGGTTTTAGGCAAGACAGTTGAAAAAATAGCAAAAGATAAAGTCGGAATAATCAAAAAGAATATTTCTGTTGTTTCGGCGGTAAAAAAGAAATCAGTGGTGAAAATAGTACAAGCAAAAGTGAAAGAGCAGGATGGACATCTATTTTTACTGCAGCATGATTTTTCATATACAGTGAAGGCTATCTCTGTCAAAGGGAGCACGTTTGATTACTTCGGGAGGGATATATATAGAAAGGTAACAATACCTCTTATCGGAGCGTTTCAGATAGAGAACGCAGTACTTGCCATGAAAGCTATAGAGTGTCTCCATGCACGCTACCCCGTATCCACACGGAATATAAGGGATGGATTAAAGAGTGTCACAATTGCAGGGCGAATGGAAATTGTTCAAAAGGATCCTACGATACTATTTGATGGGGCACATAATCCAGATAAAGTAACAGCGCTAGTGGATACAATGATTCACCTTTTTCCAACAAAAAAAATTACCTGTTTAATCGCTATTAAGAGTGATAAAGATGCAAAAAGTATTATAAAAATACTTCTTCCTATCACAACACGTTTGATTATTACTCAATACAAAATATTTACTGACATAGGCGATATTGCCTCTTATACCGTACATGAATTAAATAAAATCAAAAATCAGTATGATAAGACCGTACTAACACAGTTAATTCCTACTCCTAATAATGCGTATCTGCAAGCTATTCAACAATTAGGTAAAAAGGATGTATTATTAATCACGGGATCGTTATATTTAATAGGGGAGATTAAAAAATATCGTGAAGCGGTATGAATAAACCAACTAAAAATTCAATGAACTCAATTAAAGATATCCTCGTGTCTTTTAATCCTGTCGAAGATAAGTATATTTCGCGGGAATTTCAAGCGTATGGGTATCATCTCACTGAAAAGCTTAACGATATAAAGCACAAACCTCTCTATATGCGACTTGCAAAAACACTACCTAGAGCTGTGTTAGAAAAAGCTCTTTCATACTGTATGGATGCTGATGTGCCTAAAAAAGGAGCGTTATTTATGTGGAAGCTCAAACAACTTGGAGCATGGGAAACAGTGAAGAAGGTAAAGCCAAAAAAGGAAAAGGCGGTTACTGATATTCCATTTTAGTCTCTTACAACTACTAAAAGAATTCCTGCGAGTGTTATCGCAATGCCCATAATCATTTGAAGGGTAAGCGCTTCGTGATAAAGAGATATACCAATACCTACCCCCAAAAGCGGCTCGATGAGTAAAATAATACTCCCAATACCTCCAGAAACGGTCTGAAAACCTTTATTCACCAAATACCATGAGGCGAAGTTGTCTAGAGCAAAAATACCCATAACAAGCCAGATGAAAGGCGATACTTCAGATAATACAGATGTGGAAGAGGTATAAAAAGAGTATTCAAAAATGAGAGATAAGAAACCAAGAATCACTACAGCTATTGCGGTAGAGTATGTCATGGCAACAGCTGAAGGGTATGTTTTTAATTTTCTGCGACAAACATAATAAATTGATACTGAAATGCTCATAAGAAATGCCCAAATACTTCCAATGAATCCTCCTGAAAAATCCGGCTTAAAGAGAAACGCTGTGCCGATTAATGAAAGAAGCATTGCAAGTAGGAGTTTTCTGCTTAATTTTTCTTTAAGAAAAACAGCTTCAAGAACAGGAGTGAGAACGATGTTTGTTGAGAAGATAAATAGTGTAGTCGCAATTGAGGTAGAAAGAATAGCAAAGGTAAAAAATATTGTTGAAAGAGTATAACCCAAAAAGCCGCTTATAAGAAAAAGAATAAGGTCAGACGTAGTTTTTGTTTTTAATGATACTCTCTGTGATTTTAGAAACCAGACTGAAAGAAGAAACGATAATATGTATCGAAGAAACATTTGTGAGTACGGTGGAATTTGTGTATTGATAACGCGTATGAAAATACTCATAAGCGCATATCCAATTGCAGCAAAAATAAGATAGATAATGCCTTTTTGCATATGCTATGATTACACCACCACGTCTTATCTTTTGCAATGAAAACAAATCTGTATAACACCATCTTTTCGTATGTAAAAAGTATT
>CAZYQZ010000102.1:0-5261 GCA_964649915.1 uncultured Gammaproteobacteria bacterium
TAGGATCAGAGTTTCTGAAAGACGGCGCAGTTGTTCTTCAGGAAACCGCTGACGGACATCGAGAAACGTTTGCAGTGAATCGAAAAGGAAATCTGACCGACGTACCACTTACTGTACTTATAAATAAAGGAAGTGCTTCAGCATCAGAAATTGTTGCCGGAGCCATCCAAAAAAGAAATAGAGCCAAGCTTGTGGGTGAAACAAGTTTTGGAAAAGGATCGATACAAGATGTACAGGAACTCACTGCTGGAGCTGGACTTCATGTAACAGTCGCCAAATGGTTATTACCAAATGGAGAGTGGATCCATGGAAAAGGCTTAACCCCAGATGTCGTCGTTGCAGAAGACACGACACAGAGCGCACAGACACAACCAGAAGTGGATACACAACTTCAAAAAGCTATCGATCTTCTCATACCGTGATATGAAACGTTTTATTACTTTTATAGCGATTGCGCTTATAGTATCTAGCATTGCTATTTCATCAGGATACTTTGGTCTTTCCTGGCAGAAAATCGGAAAATTTCTCCCAATAAACACACATATTTCTCTTCCTAATGGAACACTTGAGAAAATCAGAGTGTCTAGTGAAGAATCGTTAGTTACTGACGTTGTAGAGAAAGTGTCACCATCTGTGGTGACAGTATCCATAGGGCGAACACGCTCTTTAAGTAGTATTTTTGACGAGCAGAGTCCGTTTGATTCTTTCGGGCAACTGAGTCCCCGGTCGCCATCGGGAGGGCAAAGTTCCGAACAGGATATCGGAACAGGATTCATTGTATCCAAGGAGGGTTTGATTGTTACGAGTAAACATGTCGTAGCAGATACAACTGCGAAATATAAAATAATTACCAAAGACGATACTTCCTACACCGTAGATAAGATTTATCGTGATCCCACGAACGATCTCGCAATCTTAAAAATTAATGCCTCCAATCTCACTCCCGTTATCCTTGGAGATTCAACCAGGCTGAAGGTGGGACAGATGGCGATAGCCATTGGAACTGCACTGGGAGAATTTCGAAATACTGTAACGGTAGGAGTAGTTTCTGGGTTAGGGCGCGGTATTACAGCAGGAAGTCCATTTGAAGGGTCTGTGGAACGGCTTGATAACGTGATTCAGACAGATGCAGCGATAAACCCGGGCAACTCCGGTGGACCGCTCTTAAGTAGTAGTGGAGAGGTGATCGGTATAAATACTGCGGTTTCTTCTGAGGGACAAAACATAGGATTTGCAATCCCTATAAATATCGTAAAAGATGCACTTGCTGAATTTGGAAAAACTGGGAGCTTCTCCCGGCCATTCTTAGGTGTTCGGTATAAGGTAATTACTCGTGACCTTGCCCTTCTTAACGAAGTGCCGGAGGGAGCATATGTTCAGGAAGTTGTTGCCGGTTCACCCGCAGATAAAGCAGGAATCCAAGATGAAGATATTATTACAAAAATCGATGGTAAAAAAATAAATGACACAGATAGCGGACTTGCAGTAATTATTGCGTCCAAGAAAGTAGGGGATCAGGTAAATATCGATATCTGGAGAAACGGAAATATCAAAACAGTGACTGTAACAATTGGTGAAAATACTGGGGAATAAGCAAGTTTGTTAATTAGTTACTTCGTTAGTTAGTTCGTGAGAGCGTTTTACTTCAGAGTTTCTGCAAGAGTTGAGACGACTTTATCCATTTTTCCCTCAATAATATCTTCGAGATTATGCCAACTTTTGTTTATCCGATGGTCAGTTAACCTGTTTTGAGGAAAATTATATGTACGAATCTTTTCTGCTCTCATTCCACGTCCGATAGCAGCTCGAGCTCCGCCTACTGTTGCCATTTTCTTTTCTTCTTCCAGCTCCCATAGTTTTCCTCGAAGCAATGATAGTGCGATACGTCTATTCTGTTCTTGATATCTCTCAGTTTGTGCTGACACGACCAGTCCAGAAGGCTTGTGTCGAAGTCGAACGGCTGTTGAGACTTTGTTGACGTTTTGCCCACCTTTTCCACCTGCGCGGTAGAACTCCCATTCCAAATCGGATGGATTTATATACACTTGTGATTCTTCAATATCAGGAAGGGCAGCAACGGTTGCTGTAGAGGTTTGAATTCTGCCGTATCGCTCGGTCGTGGGGATTCTCTGAACTCGGTGAACACCAGATTCAAACTGTAAAATAAGAAATGCATGTGGTCCGTGAATACGAATGACCCCTTCATCGAGAGACTCGACTTTAAATCCTTTGATTGTCGCAAAGCGGGTGTACATGCGTACGAGATCATTTGCCCAGATCTTAGCCTCATCACCGCCTGTGGCGCCTCGTACTTCAAGAATGACAATATCGTTGTTCATAGGAAATACACCGTATTGAGGAAATAATTAGGAAGCAACAGAAAGAAGCATTTCGCGAAGTGACTTAGGATGCTTTTCCTCTTGGATTTTCTCTGCTTTTTTCTTCTTTTGTGCAGCGACAACTTGAGATTGTGATGCAGCAAACTTTTGTTTCTTCTGGAACCGATCAACTCTACCCAAGGTATCGACGAATTTCAGCTGACCCGTAAAGAATGGGTGACACTTATAGCAAATTTCGACACGGTACTTATCTTTGGTTGAGCCAATAGTAAAAACATTTCCGCATGCGCAAGAAACTTCAGCTTCACTATAGTACTTGGGATGAATTGCAGCTTTCATAGAAAGAAATTATATCATGGTTGACCTCTTTTGTGAAGATCAGAGAAAAGTTTCCGGCTTTCTGCCTAGAACTATCATCATCTCTTTTATATCCTTATCATCATGGAGCT
This sequence comes from uncultured Gammaproteobacteria bacterium, assembly GCA_964649915.1. Classification (GTDB taxonomy): domain Bacteria; phylum Patescibacteriota; class Microgenomatia; order 2-02-FULL-39-11; family 2-02-FULL-39-11; genus CAZYQZ01. The sequence goes on from CAZYQZ010000102.1 coordinate 2,789, forward strand.
TAACTTTATCTTGAAGCTCATCGAAGTCTTCCATAATAAAGTATTTCGTAAATGGCTTGAGCACATCAGCGTGTGTCAAAACCGATTCGAGTTTTACCACACCCTCATAAATAGTCACCATAACCTTTCTACTCTTGAGTTGGTCGAGTATGATTTGGCCGCTTATCGCATCCTTTGATAATAATTGACTAGTAGGATCATGGAGTAGTAAAAATACTGACCCACCCGGTCTAAGACAGCGATATATTTCTGCTAAGGCAGACTCAATTTGATTTGGTTCAAGCTCGTTTAACGCATATTTGCTCATTATCATATCAAACGAAGCATCTTGATAGGGAAGTCGCAAAATATTTGCCTCCTGGAACTGTGATTCTATATGAGGATAATTCGCTTTGGCACTTGCGATAAAGTCAACTGACGTATCGATGCCGTGAACAGTAGCGCCCTTAGCTGCAAGCCATGCCACATCATCACCAGGACCACACCCGGCATCCAGTACGTTCCATCCGGTAAAATCACTACCAAAAATTTGTTCCATAATTTCATGCTCCTTTGAACTTTCTTGGTTTATTATGCGGGTTTGGTCGGCATATAGTTGGGAAGTAGTGCCTCCATAATAATCGAAACCATTCTTACGAAGTTGATCTTTATAAACTGTATTTAAATAAAATGCTAATACTTCCCGTTGCATAAGACCACGGATAATCTTTGGTGGCTTACCAAAGATTTTATTCTTTTTATCTAGGTCTTGATCTTCGAGGGGATTGAGTTCGCTTCCTGGAGTCACTAATTCGATACCATACACTACTGTTTTAACACCTTTATGTTTGCGAATTTCTGTAGCATCAATAACATCAGGTTTGTAGGGTGTTATGACAGCACAATCATCTAAGTCTGGGCCCCAATTCTTAGCGGCTCGTTCAAGTGCTTTTAATATACTTCTAGAATATAGATTTTTATCGATTATCGTATGATCATATGCAATGACCCAATCACCTGTTTTGGTGTTTACTATTACACACCCTTGTGGAGTGCCTCCTGCCTCAGATACGCTTTCCTTTGCAATAGTGAGTGCAAATCCCATATGATTGGCATACATTTGTAGTTCCTTTTTAGGGGGAAGATCAGATAAACCCAAGTCAGCAGAAGTTAGAGGGTTTAGTGCTGTATATAAATCCATGAGAGAAAGATTACGGGAAGTGGATATCGTTTTGATACCAGGGATTACAAGATCTAATCCGAGCGCACGAGCATTTTCTAAAAAAGCATGATTGTTACTTAAGTATGATCTCATCAAACTACTTACCAAATTACTCACATCGTCCCTATAGTCTTCGCCGCTCCTTGCTAGGGCCGATATTACTTGTTCGAATGGATTTAGATGAGAGTTTTGATCAACAGTGACTGCTAATCGAGTAAATGCATTTCGAAACATTTGAATGGTATCATGTGAAATTGTTCCCACTGGTTCAGCTTTACCTTTTAAAGACTGAAGGGCGAGTAATCTTCCCGCAAGTAAACATATGTCGTAGAAGCTTCGAGGGTCTTCTAGATCTAAACCCTTGAAGTCTACTTCCAAAGGTTTAGTGAAAGTATCGAGCATTTCAGGTGTGAGAAACACACCATGAGGCTCCCTCCAATCATGTCTCCATGGTATTGTTTTATCCCAATTTACTCTATCACCCGAGTCAAGAGCAGACATTTTTTTAGGTTGAATTAACCGCATTTCAAAAAGAGTTCTCACTCCGGACACCGCTTGTACATCGGGGGCATCTGTTTTAGTATCTACACATAATTTAAGACTCGTGTATCTTTCACCTAAAGTAGTTTCTTGATCTTGTATTACAAAAAGAGGGGAGCGTTTCGTGTACATAGCTGTATCATTACCAATTGTGGGAATTCTCATTCGATTCTGTTTACCCTTTAATCGATATACTTTTGTTCCCTCGTACATTTCTCGTTGATTTGTAGGTAACCCAACTGATTCAGGTACTATTTTCTCATACATAGTATTACCCCATCCCGATCCCTCGAAATAATTTTTTGCTTTACTTCGACTACTTGCCGCCACATCAGAACCTGATTCAAACATTAAATCTAATTTAATACCCTCGTTATCTAGAAGGTTCCAGAATGTGCGATTTTTAGCAGATTCAAGATCAAAATTTTTTGGGTCAATAGCATGCGGATGAAGTAGCTTTGGTGTTTTTTTTATTGGTTCAGATGCTATCAATGGGAGCATAGAATCACTTGCGATAACATACGGACTGAAGGGAGATCCCTCTAAGCAGTGACGGCTTAAAACCGAGATATTATCAAACATCTGCTGCTGGGAGCGATACTGATCGATAGGAAAATGATAGTCTACTATATCGCGTAAAGTTATGTTTTTCCCTGGTTGAGGTTCCCGCTCAATTGGTACGGGGAGTTCAAACCCAAATTCTTTTGCGATACGTTCTGTTTCCTTTTTCAT
>CAZYQZ010000103.1:0-5217 GCA_964649915.1 uncultured Gammaproteobacteria bacterium
GTTCTCATACTACTATCTAGCGCATCGACTGCGTGCTCATCTACCGGATCAAAATTATCGAACTCAGATACACTTTCTACACCAGCTTCTCTCCCGTCAATTTCACTAAACCGTTTCGCATGATTCATCTGTTTTTGTACCCTATGATCTCGCAATTTCATTTGAATTTTATCTTTCCTTTTTGGCCCCTTCTTTACTGAATCAACGAAACTTGGTTGTCGTATTTTTTGAGGAATCCCTGCACCACTAGCTAAGGCGTCGACTAAGGAAGTATTTGGTAACTGTGTCGTATTATTTATTTTCCATAACCATTCCTCTATAGCATCAATACGAAAAATATCTATCTGTCTATGTGACGTGGACGAGTATGGAAGGTGGGTAGTTAACTCTGCGATCATTTTCATCTTGACCCAATGATGTGCGTATGTCGAAAAACTAGCTCCCTTCTCTGGTTTATATCTTTCTACTGCGGTCATCAGTCCAATAATTCCCGCTGAAAGAAGGTCGTCCATATCAGCACCATAATGTTTATATCGGTGAGCAAGTGGCTTAAGAATATACATGTTTGCATCTACAAGTCGTTGTCTTGCTTCATAGCCTTTTTTTACACGAGAAAGTAACCCTTTCATTGCTTCTTCCCCCTTGTAATCTGTTACCTTTAGTCCGGCGAAGTGAAAAGCGTCTTCAATGAGTCGTGCTTCCTGATAATTAGAAATGAGAGTTGATTCTGATTCCCTTTCAAGTTGAGGGTTTTTTTCTACTATGCTCCTAATAATGCTCGTTGTGGTGGGTAAAGACACATCTTGTTGTTGTACATCTTTAAAGTAGTCACTACTTCCATTTGACGTATGACTTGTGAAGCGAGTACCCTTCGTCTCAGCTATGTTACGAATTTTCTGGATGGTTTTTTTTCTTTCGGTAGGACTTTGAGTAAAAAAGTCTGACTCAGTGGCAATTTTTTCTAAATAGCGTAACGTTTCCATTTCATACTCTTCACTCAGAGGATGACTGTACACCATCCACAGTTTTCCCAAATTCTTTCTCACAAGATCCGTTCCACCACCTACTGTAATATCTCTATCTCGAAAGTGCTGTTGAACTCTGGCCTTCCATGAAATCACATCCTGAATCCAGGGTGGAACCATGGTTGCTCGCCCGCTATGGGTCGAGGGAAAAAGATCGGGAGAACCTATTTCTGCAAGTCCTTCTTGAATTGTTTCCAATTCCACTTGAATTTTCCTTTGTGTAGGGTTTTTATATCGATACCCGATGGTATCAAGTAGCTCGCTTGATGAAACTGTTCTCCCGTCCTGCGCTCTTTTTGAAGAGAAATCCATTATGAATGCACGCTGCTCATCTTGATGAGATGATATTTTTCGTATGTGGTCAAACCGTGAGGTGACTGTAGTTCCATGAGAAATAGTATTAAAGATTTGATCAAGCGCTATCTCTGTCTTTGGCCGTTCATGTTTTCCTACACTTCTTACTCTCGATTCAAATTTAATCATATATTTGTACAGACATGAAAATAGTCCTGTAGTATATCATAATGAGAATTATCGGTGAAGAAAATAAAAGGCATGAATCCGAAAGGGGGGGGTGCAACACACGGTGTTGCGACCAGTCCTTACGGACTCATGCCAGTGTAGTCCACATGTGATTATATTTTAAGGGCAGCCAGATTGACCGTCCCATCCAAGAAAACCGAGTAGGTTTTCCGATGGGATTGTGTTAACGACCAACCCAGCTGCTTGCGTAAAAATCCGATTCACTGTCGCTCCGGCGTAGCCGCCGGAAAATTCTTCCAACAGAATGTCAAATTGTTCGGCACTTAACGTGGTGGTTCGAAATTGTCCTTGATAGGTTTGGGCGATTTTTATTTCATTACCACGAGCTTCCTGTGAGACCCTGATAAGGGTGGTACCTCCAGACCCCCCCTGAATACGAATTGTTGCACCGGGAGAGAGACTTTTCCGCAGTTCATGCACTCCAAATTTCCCATTGTGACATTGGGGTCCGAGAGGTGGCAACGATCCCGGTGACGCTTCTGATACGTCAAGTTCGACGATCTGCACCTTTCCCATGATACTTTCAATATCCTGTATTGCCCCACTCGGCACCATACCACCCTGTCCCTTGGGGACAATGATGATAACCGCTGCCAGTAATACTGCAAGAAATGCAATACGAAATGCCCACGGCGGCATTTTAACAAAAAACATGACTGAAACTCCTCTCGTGGACTACGAGGTGAAAACAGGCACTAGGGACTAAGATTTAGACACTAGTAGATATATGTTTCCATTTCGTAATCCACAAAAGGTCACATGTGGATGTAAACGTGCTTTTTCACCCACATAAAGATGCTTATCTATCTTATAGTCGGCGAAAAACGAGCTATAGTATACCACACACCTCCATCTATTCATGGTAAAATACTTTATCCCATGAAACATGTACTTCGACTATTCATCGTACTTCTTGTGATATTTTCTGCGTTTCTTTTCTACTTCGGTGGTCCATCAGGCGTATCTGATGAAACGATTCGGTTCGTTGTTCCACTCGAAAGTAAACAGGGAGAAATAAAAGCGAGATTGAAAAAAGAAGGATTTATCCGCTCAGAGAAGTTGTTTGATATAGTTATTATGATAAAAAAACCACTCGGAGAGATAGAACCTGGCGCGTATAGACTAACCCATAGGATGAGCGTCTTTTCGCTCACAGATATGCTCCTAAACCACCCATATCAGAGATGGATTGTACTCGTTCCTGGACTTAGAGTCGAACAAATAGCTGAAAGACTTGCGAAGAAATTCCAATGGGACGAGGCAAGAGAAAAAGAATTTGTGAAGCTAGCACCAGAAGGATACATGTTTCCAGACACATACCTTTTAAACACCGATTCGACACCAAAAGAAATGGCCGATAGAATGATGTCCACTTTTAATGAAAAATTCGATCGTCAATTGCAAAAAGACCTTCTTTCACAGGATGTAAGAAACGATACTGCGATAAAAATTGCCTCCCTTATAGAAAGAGAAAGTGGTGGAGACGAAGATAAGTCTCTTATCGCTGGGATTATCTGGAATCGCTTAGATCAGGGAATGCGACTTCAGATAGATGCCACGGTGCAGTATGCACTCGGTCACACAGGGGATTGGTGGCCCAGAGTGTCTGTGTCAGATTACCGACTCGATTCACCGTACAATACGTATTTGATAAAAGGCCTACCCCCTTCCCCTATCGCTAACCCTTCTCTTGCGTCAATAAAAGCCGTGATTTACCCAGAAGAAACTGACTGTCTATTTTACCTTCACGCACCTGATAAGAAGATATATTGTAGTAAAACCTATGAAGAACATCTTGAGAATATCGAGAGATACTTAAAAACTAATTAATACAATACATCTCCCGAAAGACTTATTGCTTGCGGATTAGCAATATTTAATGAAGATTTAAGGTTTGTAAAAAACGCATCCCATATCCCATATTTATTACCCCGATCAATCCCTTCGTCGATCCGCCACGAAGGAATTTGAATATTATACGTAGTATGATCAAAAATCTTACCCTCACGTTTAATCTCATCTCGGGCACGGATTGCCGCAGATGTTCCAGCATTGTCTATTCCCAAACGAAAAACTGATCCCTGCATGATTTTACCAAAAACTCTTCGCATAGGTTCACTTCTAGAAACTAACCCCCCATAGACATATATTTCTGCTTCTTGTTGATTAATTCCTTGTTTTCGTAAAATTTGCTCTGTTTTATTGCGAATACCATATACCATTCCGTGGATAATAGCGGTAATCACTTGTTCACGTTCTTTCTGATCATGTATATCTTGTCCTAGATCCCTGAGAGTCTCATGAGTAAGAGGAATAGGTTGTAGTTGAGGGGTATTATTACGTACTACTTCTTTCGCAAGTAACCCTACTTCGCCAAAATCGGGAAAGTACCAGTAGGGGTTATTCTCTGTATCGTTCTCTGTCTTCAATAATGTTTCATCAACCTGCCTATATATATCTTGAGCACTCCCCGTTCCCGTTTCATCCTGTGAAGGGAGAAACCATTTGATAAGCTCTGCGTTAACTCCCCCACCCATCCGTTGTAGTTCATAGGACATTTGTTTATTATCGGTAAGTTTATTTCCATGAGCTGCTGCCGTATCGGTAAGAGGGTGAAAAAGTATTTTCGCTACAGTATCAGCTTCAATTGCGATTGCCTTTTTTGATTCCTCTACGTCTTTTCCGAGAGTTCCATTTTCCATTAACCGCCATATGACATAGGCACTTGCGGGTAGGTCTTGAATCGTATACCAATCAATAGGAGTCTCTGCTTTTCTGTCTTTATCTACAAGATACCGAGATTTGATAAAGTCTAGCTGTCTATCTTTACCATCCACACTCACTCCTAACTCTGAAAGTAAACTTTTTACTTTAGGGACACTCATCACTTTTCCGCCAGCAAAAGATCGTATATCAGGATGAGGTATAGATTGAAGTTGAGATTCTACTCTCGAGCGCTCATCGGCAGACAACATTCCCATAACATATCCCATAAATGAGTTAAAACGCAGATCCTCAAACTTCACACCCTCACCAAACATAGTAGATATCGTCTCTGGGTGATTTTTCAGTGTAAGAATCTTCATAAGTGCAAGCGATTTTCGAAGCCCCTGAGTAGAAAAGTCTGGAATATATCGTCTCAAAATGTCTCGCTGGTGAGAGATTTCTTGAATTTTTTCTTCGTTGACTCCCTGCGTACGCATAGAATCTACAGAAAAAGAGTTGTCTGGTAGTGTAAACTCTTCTGAATAGAGAGAAGGATCATCAAGAAGAATTTTTGTATCCTTACTTCTTTGCTGATCCTTGTGGGAAATTACAAGTGAATGAGTTCGCCCCGTAACCACGGCGAGACTTACATCAACGTCTTTTGCAGCAGGATCCATAAATAAGCTAAATACTTGATCTGAAACCGCCCGAAGTACTTTTGTTCCTTCGGCCCATTTATACTCTCTTCCGCCTGGACCCGGTGACAACTTGGTCTCGTGCATGTATTCAGATTTCCGGTGAAGAGGAAACTCACTGGAGCCAAATGGGATACCTGCTTGTGTTGTTGCCGCACCCGGCGAATCACGCCTACCTATCTTCACTTTCGCACTCGTACTCCCCATATCTAACACGAGTTCATATGGAGATCGTTCTACATGTCTAT
>CAZYQZ010000104.1:0-5210 GCA_964649915.1 uncultured Gammaproteobacteria bacterium
CCGATACACATTTCGAAGATAGTATAACCTCGGACACTTCAGATAATCACTGATTGAGGAATGGGAAACCCAGATCGCTGTATACTTATCTTTCATATTTTCGTATCACTGCTTACACGTATCGGCCTTGGTATACCCTGCATCTCTTGCTTCTTTTTCACTGCAGAACCAACTCTCTCCTATGTCTTTCTCGATAATAGTAAATTCATATTGAGCACATCCAGGCAGATAATACTTCTTCACCTTCGTACTCTTATCTATATTTCCCTTTATCCGACAAGACGGATTGGCAATATTCTCTTTCTCAAGACACTGACTGCTAAATATTCCTTTTTCTTCTTTCTTTACTCTATCAGCCACCTCTTTCAACTCCGGTGTATATGGAGTCGAGTCTGAATGATACCTCACCCACCCACTATCAAGCATAACTTTGTTAATCAGTGAATTACCAACAAAAATAAGTGCCATAGGACGACCATATTGATCAAGAACTTCGTTCTCAATCCGGACACTTCTTCCCTTCACAAGCGATGTTAACATATCTCTCGCTTCTTTCCCTCCACAGTTTTCAAGTTCTGGAGCATCAAGTTGTCGAAGACGAAGTCTTACCTTCCCCTCAAGGAGGATCGTGTCTCCATCCAAAACTTCCATAACGGGAACACCCCGCGAAAGAGACGGCTTTTTTACAAGAAAATAAATATTAAGAAGAAGAGACGGAATAATAAGAAGAACTGCGAAAAAAGAGAAGGCTTTCGGAAACTGTAGACTTTTCACAATACGACAAGTATATCAAAACTTTTAACTTGTGAAAAAAATAAACGCTATCAGTGGAATGTAAAATAACGCAAATAGTGTACTTAACAAAACTGCAATTGAGGCTTTATCAGGTTCTGTTTTCAACTCAGTTGCAAATGCAACAGTATTGGCGGCGAGTGGAACAACAGACATGAGAATCATAACTTGGTACATTTCAATTGTAAAAAGGTGAAAAAAGTTTGAATCTATACTAATAATGATTCCTATTATCAAAGGCCATGCTATAAACTTCATCAAAAACAAAAAACCGAGAAATTTGGTATCAATAGTAAACTTCAAGATAGATGAAAACCCCATACCGATTAGCATCATACCTAATACTGTATATGCTCCTCGAAAAAGCAGAGCTACGTCAGTAATTTGTTGCCCAACCTTTAAACCAAAAACATTAAGAAGAATTGCAAAAACAAATGCATACAATGTGGGAAGCTTTAGGACTTTTTCTATACTTTCCTTCATTGAGTGGTGTCCTCTGGCAGTTACGTAAAATCCTACCGAATTTTCAAAAAGTATAAATCCAAGTGTACATATTAAGACTAATCCAGAAATACGTGGTCCAAACAAGACGATTGCAACTGGAAGTCCGAAATATCCTGAGTTTCCTGTTGCTGAAGCATATGCAAATATATTCTTCGTAGTATCCTTCCATGTTCGATTTCCAAGGTGAAATGCGAATAAACAGAAAAAACTGCATATAAGGAAAAATAAAAGCGGAAGCGTAAGCACGCTCATAGAAAGTTCTGTCGTTACAACTGAATTAAAAATAACTATTGGAGCAATTACGTAAATAAGAAGTTTAGCAATACTTTCTTTTTGAACCTTGAGATATTTGCCTCCAATAAATCCTAAAAAAATAATTCCGTATAAAGGAATTATTTTTGAAACAAGTGTAAAAAAGATGTTCATAGAATTTCTTTAGATTGTATTATACCTTCCTTTACTACTTGACTGTGAAATCGCAGTATAAGATCGTATTGTCTTAATACACACCCTGAAAATACAATGAGTCGCTGACTGTGAGAGGGAATATTACCGCTTTGGTGACTGTTTTCGGGCTCTCGCCCACCGCGTCTTACTTCTCGCCTTTTCACTACTATTCGTAGACGGCTCGAAGAGCGACCTCTGGCGGACTGCGGGCAAATCTTATCTTTTTGGAGATTGCTTCCTTGCCCTTGCCTTCTGTGCAAAACCTGCTTTTCTTCGTTCTTTCTTTCGTGGATCTCGGGTCAAAAGACCTGCAGCTTTTAGTACTCCATGATATTTCTCTTTATCGATCTTCTCAAGCGATCGTGCAATACCATGAACTACAGCCTGAACCTGTCCTGAAGCGCCACCACCAGCTACCTTGACGGTTGTAAGAAAACGTCCAACGGTTTCTGTCAAAATAAATGGCTCCATATAGATCTCTTCGTAGAACGCTCCTCGAAAATATTCATTACCTGGTTTTCCATTAACGATGAAATCGCTTTTCTTATCAGCTGAGATTGTCAGACGAACACGAGCTGAAGATTGTTTTCTTCTTCCAACGGCTTGATAGAAAGAATCTTTTTTCACTTCAACTACTTTTTTGACTTCTGGTTTTTTTGTTTCTGTTTTTTTTGCCATAGGTTAGTTACTTAATTGTTTCTGATATGGATGTTTATCATCTGGATAGATATAGAGTCTTTTGAGCATACTGTCGCGAAGTTTATTCTTCGGCAGCATACCGGAAACTGCTTCAAGGATAATTCTCCTTGGATTTGTTTCCATAATATCTTCAAACGTGTGAGCTTTTCGTCCCCCAGGATAACCTGAGTATGCATCGTATACTTTATTCTTCGCCTTATTTCCTGTAACTTTTACTTTTTTAGCATTGATTACGATGACATAATCACCACAATCAAGATTTCGGACATAGTATGCTTTTCCTTTTCCCATCAGTTTATGTGCTATACCTGTGGTGGTCCTTCCCAAAACTTGATCTTTCATGTCAACAAGGTGCCATGAACGCTTAATCTCTTCTGCTTTGGTTGGTTTGGTATATGGTTGCATATTCTTATTTCTTCTTTTCTTTTACTTCTGGTTTTTTCTTTACTACTTTTGTTTCTTTTTTTGCTACAACTGCTTTTTCTTCCACTTTGGCTGCCTTCACAACTTTTAATTCTTCAACTTTGTCTACCCATTCCATCATGACTTCCTGTGCAGCATCTCCAGGCCTCGTTCCAAGTTTGATGATTCTTGTATATCCACTATTTCTTCCTTTAAAGGATGGCACTACTACATCAACAAATCTTTTTACAACATCTTTGTGATTAAGAAAAGAGGCAATTTGACGACGTGAATGTAATGTACCTTCTTTTGCTTTCGTGACAAGTTTATCAACCAATCCACGAATTGCTCTCGCCTTCGTTTCGGTGGTTGTAATCTTACCATGGATGACAAGAGCGGTTACAAGACTCTTAAAAAGACTCTTACGCTCTTTTACATCTCTATTTAATTTTCTTCCAAAGACATTGTGACGCATATTAGACGTTGAGTGCTACACCTTTATCTCGAAGGATTTCATCAATAACACTAATAGATTTACTACCGAGATTCTTTATTTTCATCAGTTCTTTTCTTGGTGTTCCAAGAAGCTGGCCAACTGTATCAATTCCTCCGATATGAAGGGCGTTGACGATTCTTGTGGGAAGATCGAGCTCTTCAAGAGTCATCTTCAAAACTTCATCTGATACTGTCGGCGTGACAGCAACACCTTCAGCGACGGTTGCTTTTGGTTCATAGATTTGTAAAAAGTATGATACTAATGTTTTTGCTGAATCCTTGAGTGCATCTGCTGGAGAAATACTTCCATCTGACCAGATATCAAGAATAAGTCTGTCAAGGTTTGTCATTCTTCCCACACGAGTTGCTTCAACTTTGTAGTTCACTCGTGTTATTGGACTAAAGACTGAATCAACAACGATAACTCCAACTTCTCCATCTTGCTCTCGTTCTTCAGATGGAACAAATCCGTACCCTGACTCTACAGTAAATTCTACCTCGAGTTTTGCTTTACTACTTGTAAGCTCACCAAGGTATAAATCTTTGTTGACAACTTCAACAGTGGCGGTATCTTCAAGGTCGCCTGCATATACTTTCTTAGGACCTTTTACCGAAAGTTTGATCGTTGCAGATTTCTCACCGTTTAAACGGAACTTGAGTTTCTTAACGTTAAGTACAAATTCAACCATATCTTCCTTCAATCCTGAAAGGGTAGAAAATTGGTGTTTAACACCAGCTACTTTCAACCTGGTAACTGCTGCTCCCTTAAGTGAAGAGAGGAGGACTCGACGAATACTATTTCCTAAGGTCTGACCATATCCCTGCTCTAAAGGTTCAATAACGAACTGACCATAGGTTTGTTCTTCTTTTTCTGCTTTAATCTTAAAATTTGGTTCTAACATACTCTACCTTCCTCCTTCTTTCTTCGCGTTATTAACGTGAATAGAATTCAATAATTAATTGCTCATTGATATCGTCTTTTATGTCGTCTCGAAGTGGTAGTCGAATAACTCTTCCTGCAGGTCCTTTTTTCTCAACCCAAGATGGTATAGCTACATCTTTCTCTTCAAGCAACTTCTTCATAACAGGTGCTTCAAGCATCTTCGATTTAAAAGAAATTACCTGATCCTTACGTACTAAAAATGATGGAATATTTACTTTTTTTCCATCAACAAGGACATGTCCGTGAACAACGATTTGTCGTGCGAATGCCCGTGTGGGACAAAAGCCCATACGATAAATGACATTATCAAGACGTCTCTCAAGAGTCTGAAGAAGTGCTTCTCCCGTATTTCCAACAACTCCAGTTGCGCTGTCAAAGTATCTACGAAACTGCTTTTCAAGAATTCCATACATTCTCTTTACTTTCTGTTTCTCACGAAGTTGGAGTGCATAATCTGAGGTTTTTCTTCTTCCTTTTTGACCATGTTGACCCGGAACGACTTTTAATCGTTTCAAAAGTTGTGCATGAGCATTACTTCCTACGGTTTTTAAACCTAGGTCAGTTCCTTCTCTTCTTGCAAGTCTATTTTTTGGTCCTCTGTAGCGTGCCATAATATCTTATACTCTCCTCTTTTTCTTCGCTCTCACTCCGTTATGCGGAATAGGAGTAACATCAGCAATCATTGATATGGAGAGTCCAACATTTCGAAGAGCTCTCAAAGCTGCATCACGACCCGTTCCTGGTCCTTTTATGTATACTTCTACTGATTTGAGATTGTATTGGGTGATAACTTTCTTGGCTACTTGGTCAACTGCAGTGGTTGCTGCAAATGGGGTAGATTTTCTTGTTCCTTTAAACCCTACCGCTCCTGAAGAACTCCATCCGAGAGTATTTCCCTTCATGTCGGTAAATGTAACAACACAGTTAT
>CAZYQZ010000105.1:0-5175 GCA_964649915.1 uncultured Gammaproteobacteria bacterium
ATGACTGAAATAGAGATTGTGGAGCGTAAGTTTGGATAAATGTTTCCCATATCTGTTTATCAGCAACTTCTTTTATTTGATTATTCATACTTCCTTTTTAAGAACGATACAATTTTTTTTGCATCCTCAAGCGAGGTATTAATATTTGTCGGAAGATTCACAGACATAGCTGCGATCCGCTCTGCTGTTACGCATGACCCTTCTGTGTACCCAGCTATTTTTGAAGTATTTTCTGGGTCGATACACTCATGATACCAATTTCCTAACAATATGCCATGCTTCTTACCGGCCTTCATGATTTCGCGAGGATTATTAATCAAAATTGTATACCTCAAATAAATTGCTCCCTCAATGTGGATCGGCAGTTGAATTGATTGAATATTCGAAAGCTTTGCGCGGTAGTAGTTACTCAGCATGCGCCTATGACTATTGTAAGATTCGATTTTTCCAAGCTGTTTAATAGCTAATAGTGCTAACGCGTTTGGTAACCTTGCGGGAAAAATAGATGGCTTCATTCCAACTTTCTCTTCAGTGAATATAGGAAATGATAATAAACGCGCTTTTTGGAGAAGGTAAAGAAGTATTTTTCCTACATAGATTTCGTATGTTGGTAATATAACTGAAAATGCGATCGGGTGAAAAAGTTGTTGGAGTATCCAAAAATAGGATGGCTCAGGACTGTTTTGCCATTGGTTAATGAATTTTTTTTCAATGTCTGTATTTTTATATTTATTTGCTAAAATTGCTACACCACCAAACACACAGGAGACCACTTTGTCTCTCCCAAAACTAAAAAATGCAGCGTCACCAAATGATCCTATTTTCCTCATTTTATATTCTGCACCTAATGAATGAGCACAATCCTCAATAACGAGTAATTTATATGTTCGTGCAATTTTTAGTATCTTTTCTATCTCTGCAGGCGTACCAAACGTATTTTGGATTATTATTGCTTTAGTTTTTTTTGTAATTTTTAATTCAAGCTGATGAACATCTATGTTGAACGTTTCATCGATATCCACAAATATTGGTTTTCCCCCCACCCATTTTATAACTTCTGATACAGCAAGACAGGAATATGCTTGAACAATCACTTCATCACCATCTCTGATTCCGAATGAACATAATATGGCATATAACGCACTTCTGCCACTGTTATATGCTTTTACAAGTGAGACATTAAAATATTTCTCGAACCATTGCTGTATATACAAAATAGTATCACCATTCTTCCATATACCAGGATTTAAAACTGTCTTTATTGCGAGTAAAACATCATCCTTTTGGCTATTTGGTGATAAAGATATTGAGATCATAGAAGTGCTGTAAGATATCTCTTCGCTTCTTTTCCTTCAAAAAGCAATACTCCATCGAGAGCGCTCTCTCGTTTCATGAGTGAAACTGCTTCAGCAAAAGAAACTTGAATAATCTTCTCTGGATTTATAAAACCCGCCCTAATTGCTTTATTATAGTTATTATTCGTAAGAACAATTACATCACAAATCGCATCTATTTGCCTTGCTAGTTTCGTATGTATTTTCTCTGACTCTCCTCCCAATTCAATAAGTGGTGAAAACACTAATATTTTTTTTCCCGTATATAATTTCATGTGTTCTATAGCGCTTTGGACTGACTCAACACTTGCATTAAATGTATCATCAATAAGCGTTATTTTTCCAACACGCCCAACCTTTACCATAGTTGCCTCAACGGGATGTATTTGCTTAAGCCTAAGTTGAATATCCTCAGATTTCATCCCAAGACTAACAGCTACAGAAATCGCTGCAAGAATATTAGACACATGATGACTACCAAGAAGTTGAACGTCTGTATGAATTTTTTTATTTCCTACAAAAAAATCAGCGGAGATCTTTTCTTTTTGAGCCTGTATATTCATTGCCGAAACAGTCAATTCTTCATTCTCATTGGTCCCATACAGAGATACTCTTTTCCCTAGGATCTGAGCTTTCTTAGCCATTTCTAGACAGAAATGATTATCAGCATTAAATATTGCTCGACCGTTGTGTGGAAGAGATTCAATCAGTTCATATTTTGCCTCGATAAGCTTATCGATTCCACCGAATAACTCTACATGTTGATTGCCAATATATGTTACTATACCCATTGTTGGATGGACCATGGAACAGATATCGCGAATCTCTCCTTTTTTGTAAGCACCCATTTCAATAATTAATACTTGAGCGTCTTCTTTCAGATCTTCAAGAATAAATTTAGCAACACCAATTTGAGTATTTACACTTTTCGGAGTTTTATATACTTTAAATTTTTTGGAGAGAAGAGTAGCTAAATACTCCTTTGTTGAAGTTTTTCCTATACTTCCCGTGATACCAATGGTTTGAATATTTTTTATACTTTCTATCTTTTTTTTTGCTTCTACGCACACTTTCTTCTCAATTATTCTCTTTGGTATTGCAGTTATCATTACAGCAGCAGCGATTATGATAGGGAGAATCCTATCTAAAAATAGCATATTACCTCCAAAAAATAGAAACGCGCAAATCATACCCAACAGAACCAAAATAGAGATTGTTATACCTCTGATAGTAAACTTAGGAACGTTTATTTTTTTAGCCAATATTTCGCGTATGAAACTAAAAGATTCAAAAAACCAAATGAGAAAGAAGATAAAGGTACTCAGTGCTATGATAGCTAAATTTTTCTCATTTTTAGATGCAAAAAAAATTAGAAATATTAACCCATACTTCACAATGCTCAAAGGATGAAAAATAAATCTTAACCCATTTCCTGTTTTTATGAACGATAAAAATCTATCTACACGAAATTCTTTTAGTTGCCACAGGTAGATTTCATATAACCCCACTTTTAGAGTTCTCAGTGAAAAGAGGAGAAGAATACTGATGTACAAAATCGTAGTAATCATCGAAGTTTCTTAAGAAATAATTCACATTTCTCAATAAATTCTTTAGTATGAGTCCAAGGCGCACCGTGTCTAGCATTTGAAATAGTGAAAAATTGTGCTTTAGAAATGCTTTTTTGCATTTTCTGTCCTATCCAGACTGGTGTTATTTGATCATTCACCCCCCAAAGAAGCAGTGTTGGTACTTTAATCTTACCCATATACTCAGATAGATCTTCTTTTACTACCTGCTTAAAAGTGTCACGCATATTTTTATTCGTATTATAAAAATCTGTGGCTCGAGCAGAGCGGTACAGTAGTTTCCGACTTGTATCACGAAGAAAAGATAGTAGCGGTAGTGAAAGAATGAGATTCCCTAATTTTGCTAAAACTAAAAAGAAAACAATTTTTATTTTTGGTACAGGATTGTAACCGGGTGTGCCAGTAAGGACTAATCCAAGTAGATATTGGGGACACATTGCTGCAAGTTTGATACTGATCCTTCCTCCAAAGGAATGTCCAATGAGCACCACTTTTTTCCACTTTTTCCTAACTATATACGTATCGACAAAATGAACGTAATCAGATAAAGTAAACTCCCGAGTCAAAGTCTCCGATTTACCAAAGCCAGGTAAATCAATCGCTTCAGCCTCATAACCTTTTTTTCGTAGTGCACTAACAAGCGGGGTAAATTTTTCAGCTGAGAGATTCCATCCATGAAGAATGAGAATTGAAATATCGCTTTTCACCCTTCTATTTTACTAAAGATCAGTCGGATTGGCCAATTGAGTACACTCTACTACTTCACAGTCACGCTTTTTGCAAGATTCCGAGGCTTATCTGGATCAAGTCCTCGAGTGGTAGCTAAGTAATAAGCCAATAGCTGTGATACTACGACTTGAGGAATGATCGTACTTTCCGCTGCAGATTTCACTTCAATATAATAATTAAATACCTCATGGGGTTTATAGGAAATACCGATAATTTTTGCACCCCTTGCTTTCATTTCCATAGCACCAGCTAGGTTTGCTCCATATGTTTCATCATCTGGAAGAAATGCGATACATGGTGTTCCATCTTCAACCAATGCAATTGGTCCGTGTTTAAGTTCACCGCTGGCCATACCTTCGGCGTGAATATAAGATACTTCCTTTATCTTTAAAGCTGCTTCCAGAGCGATTGGATACGCGAGACCTCTTCCAATCACATATAAGTGTTGTTTTTGGTGAATATCGTTTGCAATATATTTAATATTTTCAATTTCATTTTTAAAAATGTACTCGACCGCCTTAACAGCTTGAGTTATTGATTTTTTCCCCTCGTTGAGTCTCCCAGATAATTCGTATGATAAGAGAATCAAATAGACAAGTTTCGCGATAAATGCTTTGGTTGAGGCTACAGCCTTTTCTGGTCCAGCCATAAGAAGACTTTTGTAGTCTGCCATTCGATAAAGAGTCGACCCTAATACATTCACTAAAGCATATATTGTCGCCTTTTTTTCCATCGCCTTCTTTACAGCATCAATAACATCAATTGTTTCTCCCGACTGGGAAAGAGCAATAACGAGACTTTTTTCCTTAAGAAAATCAAGTTGATATCCAAATTCACTTCCAACCGCAAAGTTAACATGTCGTTTCGCAATTTTTGAAAATAAATATGTTCCAGCAAGCGCAGCGTAGGATGCGGTTCCGCAAGCTACTAGGTATGTACCGTATGAATGTTTAACAATCTGCGCAAGATCCTGGATTATTGACTCTGTTTGATTTGTTATCGTCTGTATAACTTTTGGTTGTTCGTAAATCTCTTTCAACATGAAGTGTGGAAATCTTCCTTTATCAATATCGTCAAATTTCCAATCAAGTACTTGCCAGGATAATTTTTTTTCTCTTCCTGTTTTTTGATCATATCCAAGAATAGTTCTTGAGGTAATTTCAACAATTTCACCATCTTCAACGAAGTGCAAGTTATTCGTGTGAGTAATCAGAGCTGGAGCGTCTGACGCTATGTAATTTTCACCTTTTTTCCCTTTGCCAATAACAAGCGGTGATCCTGTTTTTGCAGCAATAAAAGACTGACTAGGCGCATCCATTACGATAATCGCATTTAATCCTTCAAACTCGTTGAACGCGACTCGCACAGCCTCTCGAAGTGTCAGTCCATCTTTTATATACTGCTCTATAAGATGGACTGCTACCTCAGTATCTGTTTCAGATATAAATGTATGGTTTTGTTTTAATAGTTTTACTTTGATTTTATCGTAGTTTTCTATTATTCCATTGTGAATTAGTGCAATTTTT
>CAZYQZ010000106.1:0-5173 GCA_964649915.1 uncultured Gammaproteobacteria bacterium
CAGCAATCTTTAAAGAAAGAGAATTTGGTAAGTCAAAAATAGGGTTAAATCGACATTATGTTCGTGATGTTTTTGAATACTTTCGAAGTGCTGTGTTGATACGAATTGACCGTTCTAAACTTTTTTTCCAGTACTGTCTTGTTGGAGGGGTAGGGTTTCTTATTCAAACGATAATATCAAAGCTTTTAATAATTGTCGGATTTCATCCAGGGGTGGCAGTGTCCATTGGGGCTGAGGGTGCGATTCTTTCTAATTTCATTCAGAATAATTACTGGACATTTTCTCAGTATAAGAGGTCGGGACTCCGACAATTTATTCGAGGTATTATTAAATTTAATTTGATTTCCTTAGGAGCAATCATTATTCAGGGTTTTATTGTTGGTATTGGTACACATTTTTTTGGTGAACATACCTGGTTTCTATTCATGGTAGGTGCGATTCTGCTTATTGTCATCCCTTACAGCTATTTTATGTATACACGCCTCGTTTGGAAAACTCGTAAAAAAACTAACGTATGAATTTTTTCATCAGACATTTCGTTCCCATGAAGAATCGTTCTACTCTTCTTTTTATAATCATTCTAGCTCTTGCAGCTTTTTTTCGATTTTATCATGTACGGGAATATCTTATATTTCTAGGGGATGAAGGTAGGGATGTCCTCATAGTCAAACAAATGATTGTTAATCATAAGTTCACTTTACTGGGACCAATTACCAGTGTAGGTTCAATGTATACGGGACCAGTGTATTACTATATGATGGCTCCATTTTTATGGCTATTTAATCTCGATCCCGTTGGGCCAGCTATTATGGTTGTATTGGTTTCGCTTGCTACCGTTTTTTTGATTTATAAAGTAGGAAGTGAGTTTTTTTCTAAACGTACAGGACTTATCTCAGCTTTTTTATACGCAATATCTCCATTTGCAATTGTACAGGGCAAGTCTTCCTGGAATCCAAACGTAGTCCCATTTTTTTCAATGCTTCTGATTTTCGGTTTATGTAAAGTTATTATTCAAAAAAAATACCGGTGGTTAGCAATTGTTGGAATAGCTTTTGGTATATCGGTACAACTTCATTATATTTCTTTATTACTAGGTCCAGTTATCTTTATTACGATTTTATTAAAAGGTAGAGGTATATCAAAAAAATATTTGATGTATCTTTTGGGTGGATTTTTTGTCGCATATTCACCATTCCTTATTTTTGAACTTAGACATTCATTCACTAATTCTCAAGCTGTTATTAAATTTTTACGCCAGGGTGGTAAAGATGCCGTAATCGGATACTCGACAGTTTTAGCTACTATTTTAGATATTGCGGTACGGTTATTTTGGAGATTAGTGGTCATAGTTAACGCAGAAGTAACAAAGCTCGTAATGATAGGTATTGGTGTAACTTTAGTTGCTTGGAATTATACACAGAAGAAAAAAAATATCTTTCTGCAGATTATGTGTATTTGGCTTTTCACAGGCCTTCTTTGTTATGGGCTATATCGGGGAAGCATTTATGATTATTACATGGTACCCATATTTCCTATACCATTTTTACTTACCGGCATGGCTCTTGATATTATTTCTCGTAAAAAAATCTTAGGATTAGGCCTGTCTATTTTGATTCTTATTTCTCTGGTTTTTTTCAATCTAAGACAAAGTCCACTTCTAAAGACTCCAAATAATCAAGTCCAAAATACGCAAGATATATCTCGATTTGTTTTTGAGAAAGCGAACGGTAAGCCGTACAATTTTGCTCTTCTTTCTGGCCATAATTCTGATCATGCA
Organism: uncultured Gammaproteobacteria bacterium; assembly: GCA_964649915.1. GTDB lineage: Bacteria > Patescibacteriota > Microgenomatia > 2-02-FULL-39-11 > 2-02-FULL-39-11 > CAZYQZ01. The sequence continues at coordinate 1,778 of CAZYQZ010000106.1, forward strand.
TATAGATATTTTTTTGATATCTGGGGGAGGCCACCTGTACCAATCCAAAACCCAACCATAGATCCCGATAGAACATCGGTAACCGAACAACTCTTAATAGTATGTGAGGAGAAGGAATGTAAACCCTTGGGGCATCCTCTATGGGAAATCGCTGGATTTGGACGTGCTCAAATCATAGAAGAGTGGCAGGTTTCCACAGTGACAGTGTTTAAGTTGGGTCATTTCAACTCAGAAGATCAGTAAAATATGAAAAACCTACAGATATCAATTGTGATTCCATGCTATAACGAAGAGCGAAATCTTCGCCTTGGGGCTTTAGAGAAAGTGGCTAATTACATGCAAAAGCAACCATATGATTGGGAAGTAATTATAGTGGATGATGGTTCGATTGATGAAAGTAAACGGTTAATTTCAAAATTTATTAAAGAACAACCAAAATTCGTTTTACTTGAGAATGAGCATAAAGGAAAAGCGGTCGCAGTCGAAACTGGAATGCGAGCCTCAAAAGGAGAGTATGTGTTATTTACTGATATGGACCAGGCAACGCCAATAGTAGAATTGGAAAAGTTGCGTGTTTGGATGAAAAAAGGATTTGATGTGGTCATAGGTTCAAGAAGTAGCGTACGAAAAGGTGCGCCGTTCTTCCGATTAGCAATGGCAAGGGGGTTTATGACTTTACGGAATATTTTCTTACAACTTGGGATTGAGGATACGCAGTGCGGATTTAAACTATTCAAACGAGGAGTTATTAATCATATTTTTGATAAAATGATGCTCTACTCATCTAAACACAAGGTTTCAGGATCAAGTGTTACAGCAGGATTTGATGTTGAGCTATTATATGTGGTAAAGCGGTTACAATATAAAATCAAAGAGGTTCCAGTAGAATGGCATTATCAGGAAACTAGACACGTGAACTTTATTAGTGACTCTATCTTTGGATTAAAAGATCTGTTTACAATCAAAATGAACAGTCTAAAGGGGCTGTATGACTGATCATGAAGAATAGGATTAACTTTTTAGTTAAGGTATATCACGTTGCTATTTCGATCCTTTTTGCCATATATTCGTATTCACAAGTAGATCTCAATCTTACTCTTTCTCAAAACTCTTTCTATCTGTCATTTCAGAAGATTATGTGGTGGATAGGTTTTTTTAACAGAACTCTCTCCGGTAGTTTGTTTTCAATTTTGCTACTTTTATTTTTTATAGATTATATGGTGATTTGTTTTGGTTTTCATAAAAAAATATTTAACAAAAAGGATTTTATATTTTTTTTACTGACGAGTATTTTCTTTGGACTTCTTTCATTTCCTGCATTTTCTTATGACATCTTTAATTATATATTTGATGCGAGAATTGTTGGAAAATACGGTCTCAATCCGTATCAGTATAAAGCTTTAGATTTTCCACATGATGACTGGACACGATTCATGCATTGGACTCATAGAACGTATCCATATGGCCCAGTATGGCTTTTGTTTACTGTACCTTTATATATAATTGGTCTAGGAAAATTTGTACTTACTCTTTTCTTTTTTAAGATAGTATTTGCTATTTCATATGCCGGAACAGTTATATATCTTCAAAAAATAATACGTGAACTGAATAAGAAAAATGAGTTATTTTCATTATCACTCTTTGCGTTTCATCCTTTGATTATTATCGAGTCAATAATAAGTCCCCACAACGAAATCGTAATGACGTGTTTACTGATTTTTTCTTTGTATTGGTTAGTACGTAGAAAAACGGTGAAATCACTACTAAGTCTCTTGCTTTCCGTGGGTGTAAAATTTATTACCGTACTTGCGGTAATACCGGTTCTTTTCTTTTTTTGGAAAAAAATATCTTTTGATTTTGTAATACGAAGTTCAATAATAATTTTATTTATTGGATTAATTCCAATTTTTTTTGCTCGAGAAATTTATCCCTGGTATCTCGTTACGCTGATAGGACTTCTTGTTCTATGTGAGGAAAAATCATTTATTTGGATCGTCATTTATGTATTGAGTGTGGGTTCTTTGCTTCGCTATATTCCTTTCTTATTTATCGGGGATTATACTACGTATGTAAGTTCTATTCAGAACATTTTAACGGTTATTCCAGTCGTGGTAGCGCTTTTAGCGTATTGCTTTTTCTGGAAAAAGAAGAGTATATGGTAAATAAAATATTACAAAGTAGTTTTATCTGGATCGTACTTATTATTATCGTCTGTATTCCAGTTGTTGCACCTCTGTTAAAAGTTGGATATTTTCCAACTCATGATGGAGAGTGGGCTGTGGTTCGTCTTGCTGAGATGAATCGGGAAGTAAAAGATGGACAGTTTCCACCTCGATGGTCTGATTTTCTTAATCACGGATATGGATATCCTCTGTTTCTTTTTACTTATCCTTTACCGTATTACTTCGGGGAAATTATACATATAAGTGGATTTAGCTTGGTAACATCAATCAAAATTCTTTTCATAGCAAGTGTGTTTTTTTCAGGAATTTTCATGTTTTTCTTTTCGAGAAAATTTTCTGGAAATATAGGAGGATTTATTGCCGCAAGTCTTTATATGTTTGCTCCTTTCCGCTTGGTTGATCTTTATGTGCGTGGGTCATTAGGAGAATCTGTGGCTCTAGCTATTTTCCCCCTTCTTTTTTGGACCAGCGCAGTTCTTGTGAGTAGTCCAAGCTTATTGAACATGATTCTTGTGTCAATCGTTTTTGCTGCATTAATCCTTACACATAACATAATGGCCTTTGTCTTCACGCCATTTTGGATTTTATTCCTTATCGTTCTTGTTAAATATTATTACGAAGACATACGTAAATATGTAATTAGATTTTTTTTACCCGCAATCCTGCTTGGGCTTGGGCTTTCAAGTTTTTTTTGGATACCAGTATTACTAGAAAAGCAATTTATAGTACTTTCCCAAATTCCTCTTGCAAATCTTGCAGATAATTTTGTCGTTCCTTTAGAGTTTTTTAATTCACCATGGAATTACGGAGCGAGACCATCTTTTCAATTGGGTTGGGTGCATTTTTTTGCGGGATTTTTTGGAGCTTTCTCTTTACTATTTGCCAAAAGTATTGAGAAAAAAAAGCACTCATATGTTGGCTGGTTTATCATATGTATATCATCTCTTTTACTTTTCCTTATGACCCCATTTTCTACTGTTATTTGGCAGTTCTTACCTGTGTCATTTATAGATTTCCCATGGAGATTAATGACACCTCTTACTTTTTTCCTTGCTATGGGGACTATGTTTATTGAAGAAAGGAGAATTATTAGACTTGTAGTTTTACTTTTTATTTTTACCTCTTTGTTTCTCATTCCTAACTTCGCAAAACCAAGCGAGACCTTTGTAAGATCTGATCTCTATTACAGCACTAATGATGCTACCACAACTTC
>CAZYQZ010000107.1:0-5160 GCA_964649915.1 uncultured Gammaproteobacteria bacterium
AAGCGCGAATACGAGAAGCTGAAATAAAACATTGGAAAAGAGAGCGGAAATTACGATTAACGCAAGGCGTAGTAGAAATGAAAGAGTAAGGTATTAAGGGCCGATAGCTCAATGGTAGAGCAACTCCCTTTTAAGGAGTTGGTTCTGGGTTCGAGTCCCAGTCGGCTCACAAATCGATATGTTCACCAAAAAAGCTCACCGAGTGTGAGCTTTTTTTATTGAGAAACAAAAAATATTATTTTTTACCAGCAATATTTACCATCCAGCTGATACCAAATTTATCTGTTAGCATACCAAACGTATCTCCCCAAGACGCTTTGCTAAGAGGCATAAAAGGAGTCCCGCCAACTGAAAGTTTATTCCAGTATCCCGTGAGTTTTTCTTCGTCAGAGTTCTCACCACTTAAAGACATACCTATGCCTGCTGCACTCTTGTACTCCATATGCTCCGGAGTATCAGACGCCATAAGCGTCATCTCAGGTCCAACGATGAGCATAGCGTGCATTATACGTTCTGCAGCTGGCCCCTCTTTAACCATTCCACCTTCTTTGAACGTGCTCATAGTGAGTTCACCTCCAAAGACTGATTTGTAGAATTCCATAGCCTCTCTGGCGTTATCTTTGAAATTGATGTATGGATTGAGTTTTATCATATAATTCACCTCCTTTCGAATCTGCAATAATTATATATGCAAGAGGATTTCCAATAAATACCCCGATAGTACACCGGTCACATCTTACTATTTGAACCCTATTATAGTTGCTCTGATTCAGATGTAAGAAGTACATCTTCTATATGCAGTCGTTCGCTTCGTTTTGTTAGAATTTGGCGAACTAAAATCTTATACGTTTCAAAGTCGAATTGGTAGCCTTGTATATCAAACATGTTTTTTCCACCAACACCCCTATGTCCGACGAAACACCACTTATCGAAAATATACTGCTCCACTCGCTCAAAATTTTTCTCCGTAATCGCAATTGGTCCTTTAAACGGCCACGCCTTTAGTTTGAACTTATAACATGCTTCATCAAACCGAAGATTATACTTAAGATACAGTTCCTCGCTCATACATGCACCATTACATTTTTTCAACGTATATGAAAAACAGTGCGTTTTTGTTTTTTCAATTCCTAAAAGTTTCGGACATAACGTATACGCATTCGCAAGTCTGGCTAAATGTTCTGTTGCTTGCTTTTTAGAACGAAATACTCCAACAACCTCAGAGAGTTTTATGTGATCAATCGAGTCTGAAACTCTAATAGAACACGTGTTGTATTTCTCTTTATTTTTACTTTTATAGACAACTACAAAGTTTCTTGACTGACGAAGGAGACGATTATAAAGTGGTTTCATTTTTTTATCAGTTGGGACTCGAGAAATAGTGCGCCCAATTCACCCGCTGTTGTGATCGTTTCCACATTGCTTAGCTGCGCTGCTATCTTTATATCAATTGGTGAAAGAATGTCGCAAAAATGGGATAATACCCTCTCACGGATATTCATACTTTTTCCGATATATAAAGGCGTCTTATCTGAACCGTAAAATATATATACTCCTGGGTCCTCGGGTAGAGTTTCTAGGTACTCGCGTGATATTTGAAGTGGGATAGATGGTCTTTTAAGACAGATATCAACAGCTTCAGAAAATATCTTTTTAGAAAACTTTTTATGTGACGCAATAAAAAAATCAGCAATTACTTTTGCGTCATCATAGGCCCTGTGACGACGTTCACACTGTATCGATAAATGTGAAATAATACTGTCGAGATTATAATTTTTCCACGTCGGATACAACATTTTCGCCAGTTTTATCGTATCAAACCGTTTTGTCTGAAACGCATACCCATAACGACGAAACTCAGTTTTTAAAAAACCATAATCAAATGCCACGTTATGCGCAACAAATATGCTGTCTTTTAAAATCTCTTGAATTCGCGGAAGTACATCGAAGAATCTCGGAGCAGAGTCAAGTTCTGATTGTGTAATCCCAGTGAGAGTAAAGATAAATGGGTCGACTTGCTGGTCAGGATTAATAACTGTTGAGAGAGTCTGAACTATTTTTTTATTTTCTACTCGCACTATTCCCACCTCAATCACCCGGCCGTAAAGAGCGTGTGATCCAGTTGTCTCAACATCAACAAAAGAGTAAGCATCTGCCATATAAAAAGGACTTTTAAGAATACGATCTCACATTCGTACTGTCAAGGATTGGATACAGTATATTGAGAAACTTAGTGAGACATCTCTGCACGTACTATTTAAGCATATAGTTCTTCCAAATCACGCACGTTACCAAAAGAGATCCTGTCAAGAATAATATTTTTCATGCCCATCATTCGTGCCGTTGTCACGCTGAATTCTCCCCATGTATCGTTGATTGAATCCATTGCCTTCTGAACGGTCAGTTTTTTGTTTTCTACATCTTGGAACAGCGATTGTTGGTATACTGCAATTGGAGTAAGATCGAAACAGCAAATAGAGAGATTACGAAGTATTTTTCGTACTGGTTGCTCATTAAGAAGAATAAGGGTGTATTCAAATAAGTCACGCGTCGTATAGAGAGAGGTGGCAAATGTCTTTCCCAGATGCCAAGAGCTTACATCAGTATAGAGGCAATCTACCCTTAAACCTCGTGCACAGTACCCGCCCTTCCTGAGTCTCCTTCCCATTTTTTCGCATAACTTCATAGTAAGACGAGCGATTTTCTTTGGGTCATCGGTTTGTTCCTGAAGTGCGTATGACTGTCCGAAACTTTTCCTTTTTGCTTCAGATATGTCAACTTCCCATCCCCGAAGCCGCATGTACCACTGGTTTCCGCAGATACTTTTGAAGACTTGGTGCTCAAGCACCTCTGATGTTGCTTGAAAAAACGCACTCGGTGAATAAATACCACAGGATTGTAGTCTTCCCGCGTATCCTTTATTAATTCCCGGCAGATCGGTAAGGCTCAAGGATTCGTAAACTTTTGCAGCATTTTCCTCCGTAATAACATCAAGCCCATCTGGTTTATGGAGAGAAGCAGCAAGTTTAGCGAGAAATCGATTGGTACTGATACCAACGTTGCAAGAAATCCACTCACCAATATCAAGTCGTATCCTTTTTTTTATCTCTCTTCCCACATCTACAAGGCTTCGTTCCAGAGCATGGCTTCCGGTAAAATCAAGCACAAGCTCATCAATTGACTTGGGAGTTACAGAGACTGCGTAGTGTTTTAATACATATTTGAATTTGCGATGCACATCGCGAATAAGTCCTACATCGGGATCTCGGACAATAACCGAAGGGCAAATCCGATATGCTTCCCGAACACTCATTCCTGTTTTTATTCCCCACCGCTTTGCTTCAATTGAGGGTGCAAGAATACACCCCGTACTATGAGTATATGCAGCGATAACAAGAGGCTTTCCACGAAGATTCGGATACGCTTGTTGCTCAGCTGTAGCAAAACACGAGTTGAGATCTATATGCATGACCGAAGGGATATCCAGATTAAAGGGAATATTCATCTACTACCTCCTCCAACACCCAGTGGAGCGTCTCTGTATCAAGTATCAATTTAAATGCTACAGAATTTGTAGAAAGAACAGAAAAAAAATGAAGCAATTTTCTTCCTTGGCGCACACTCCAGTGGTTGCCGACTTTTGTTATACAGTATGTTCGATTTCGCCACACAATTTCCTGTGGTGTGATTATTCCCCTATTCTTATCATAAAAGGAAAGAACGCTTACTTTTTCATTAATCAATTCGCTCATATATGACTTAGTGGTATTTGCGGATAATAGAAACAACTATTCCGATGATAGAAAGCGTCTCTGTAGGATAAATTGGAGAGTAGTTTTTATTTGCTGGAAGAAGAACGACCCTATTATTTTCTCGTCGAAAGTATTTTAGCGTAAAATTTCCATCCACCAGCGCAACCACGATGTCACCTTCCCTGGGTTCTTTTCCTTCTTCAATAATAACCAAATCCCCATGATTAATACCTGCGTCAATCATGGAATCCCCGGAGACCTTGAGAATATAAGACCGCTCGGGTTTATTCACCAGATAGTGATCAAATGCCATAGTTTCTAAAAGTTGTTGTTCCGCGGGAGTTGGAATTCCCGCTGCAACAAATCCTAGGACGCGAAGTGGTGGAAAAAGCTGCTTTGGAATAAGCTTACCTTTTGAATCTTTTCCGATGATGCCACTCGCAATGAGTTTTTTTGCGAGTTCAAAGCTTGCACGTTTGGAGGCAAATCCAAACAAATCTGCCATCTCTTGATAGGAGGGTAAGCGTTTATGCGTTGTAAAAAACGTTTGAAGTTTTCGAGTGACCTGTTCTATTGTCATATAAACGTATTAATAAGAAAGATGAAGTCGGATCTGCCGATCTACACGCGCTTGATTTTCTTGTTTTGCCTGATGTGCGAGACGTTTCACCAACCAGATCTCTCCTGCGCGCAAGGCTTGTACCTGCCGGTGAAAGCGAATGTACGCGCAAGAGAGAAATTTTTTGGTTGGTTTGTTCATAGCCTATCCCGCTAGTAAACGTTCGTTTACTTATAATAGTAAACGTTCGTTTCATTGTCAAGAAGGAACTTTGGCTACCTGTAGATATTTTAGGAACGAGGAGGGAGTTTTTCTTTAATAAGAGAAAGAAGTTCGTCAATCCCCTGCCCTCCGAGCGCGCTGATAAACTGAGGTGAAAATACTGCAAATCGTTTTTCTAAATCATCTTTTGCAATCTGATCCCATTTATCGATTTTGTTAAAGACGTATATTTGATTTTTTGTATTTCCGGTGAGCTCTAAAAGGACTTGCTCTACGGAATCGATTTTCGGAAATATCCAGGGGTCAGTAACATCGATAACATGTAAAACAAGGTCGGAGTTGAGCGTTTCCATAAGCGTAGATTTGAAAGCGTTAACCAAGGATAGCGATAGGTTCTCAATAAAACCAATCGTATCTGATAGGTAGATTTCATGCTCCGAGGAAAAACGAATTTTTGAAACACTACTATCGAGAGTAGAAAAGAGAGAATTTTTTGTAAGGTTTGTTTTTTTACTTATCGCATTATAGAGGGTAGTTTTACCAGAGTTTGTATACCCAACAAGAGACACGGTTGGAAATCCACTTCTTTTACGATGATCCATCTGTCTCTTTCGATTATCAGTTATT
>CAZYQZ010000108.1:0-5091 GCA_964649915.1 uncultured Gammaproteobacteria bacterium
ATGTAGAAGATCATTGTCGGGCAATCGATCTTATCTTGAGTAATGGCAAAATTGGAGAAACATATTGTGTAGGTGGACTAACCGATGATATTTCTAATATTGAAGTGATTAAACTGATTTTAAAATTGCTAGATAAGAAGGAAAACTTAATTGAGTTTGTTCATGATCGACCTGGACATGACAGACGGTATGCTATTAGTTGGAAGAAGATTAAAGATGAGCTAGGATGGGAACCTCAACACGACTTTACTTCATGGTTAAAAGAAACGATTCAATGGTATATAAAAAATAAAACCTGGTGGCAAAATGTAAAACGTGATGAATATCATAAAATGTATGAACAATAAGAAAATATTAATAACTGGCTCAACTGGACTAGTAGGGTCAAGAATTATGAATCAATTGCAGTCACAGTATGAGTTTGAGATGGTTGGGAGAAAGACTGGGGTAGATATAACTGACGAGGAGGCTGTAAAGAGATGTGTCGATGAAAGTGACGCTTCAGTCATATTGCATTTGGCGGCAAAAACAAATGTTGACGAGTGTGAGGATGATAAAATCCTTGGGGAAGAGGGAGATGCGTGGAGAATAAATGTTTTCGGAACAGAAAATATGCTTTCTGCAGCTAAATCGTGTGGAAAACGATTTATATTTATATCGACTGACTTTGTGTTTGATGGTGTCGGTACAAAGGAATATTATACAGAGGAAGACGAACCTAATCCCGTCAATTGGTACGGTGAAACAAAATATCAGGGAGAGCTGAAAGTTCAACAGAGTGGACTAGAATACATGATTTTTCGTATTTGTTATCCCTATTGTAAGGAGAATTCGTTTAAACAAGACTTTGTTCATAAAATTATTACTCGTTTAGAAAAGAATGAAAAAGTATTTGGAGTAACCGACCATATATTTACACCTACCTATATCGATGATATAGCGATTACTCTTGATAGATTAATGGCTACTTGGGTAAGTGGGGTGTATCATCTTGCGGGAGCTCAAGCCTTATCTCCATATGAGGCTGCTGTTGATATTGCAAAACAACTCTCAATTGATTCTGAAAAAATCATAAAAACTACAAGAAGTGATTTTTTTCGTGGAAAAGCCTTTCGGCCTTTTAATGTGGCATTAAAAAATGATAAAATAGAAAAATTAGGGATCAGGGTTCGATCCTTTTCTAATGGAATTAAAGAATTTTTAAGGAAAGAGGAAAACACATGACAATTTCTGTTATTGGACATGGATATGTCGGTCTTATAACCGCGTCAGTTTTTGCAGATTTTGGAAACACAGTATGGGTCGTCGGAAGAACCCGTGAAAAAATAGAAAAACTCAAGAAAGGCTTGCCTCCTTTTTTTGAGCCGGGACTTGAAGAGATGGTCAAAAGAAATGTGGTAGCTGGAAGACTGAAACCAACGTTAGACTATAAAGAGGCCATTCCAAAGTCAGATATTGTATTTATTTGTGTTGGTACTCCTTCCGCAGCATCAGGTGAAGCAGATCTTTCTGCGGTGTATAAATCGGCAACAGAAGTTGGGGAAAATCTTTCAGGATATACCGTGGTTGTGGTGAAGAGCACCGTTCCCGTAGGTACTAACCGGGAAGTGGCAAATATTATAAATAAGGTGAAGTCAGACAAAGCTACGTTTGATAGCGCATCTTGCCCAGAGTTTTTACGTGAAGGAAGCGCAATATCCGATACGTTGTATCCAGACAGAGTTGTGATTGGTACTGATACCAAGAAGGCTGAAGAGCTTCTTTTAGAGCTCCATAAGCCGATTGATGGTGAAAGAGTTCTAACAACTATTGAAACCGCTGAACTTATTAAATACTCCTCCAACGCACTACTATCAGTTAAAATTTCATTTGCTAATGCAATGTCGTTCATTTGTGATGCTGCTGGTGCCGATGTAGAAAAAGTATTACAAGGAGTTGGACTGGATAAAAGACTAGGTCGTGCCTTCTTATATCCAGGTGTTGGATATGGAGGAAGTTGTTTCCCAAAAGATGTCAAAGCACTTATCGCTATAGCAAAAAAATTGGGCTATGATTTTGCACTTCTTCGAGAAGTTCACCAGGTAAATTCTCAAGCGCAGGATAAGTTTTTTGAAAAAATTAAAGACACACTCAAGAACTTAAAAGGCAAATCTATTGGAGTATTAGGATTAGCGTTTAAACCGAATACCGACGATATGCGAGATGCTCCATCAGTAACGATTATTAATCATTTGCAAAAAGAGGGTGTAAAAATAAAAGCGTTTGATCCTGTTGCCATTGAAAATGCTTCAAAAATTCTAAAAGATATAGTATATTGTAAAAACCCATATGAAGTAGCAACAGGAGTAGACGCTCTTGTTGTCTTGACTGAATGGAATGAGTTTAAGCTTCTTGACTTAGAAAAGATTAAAGGACTCATGAATAAGCCGATTATTTTTGATGGCCGTAATATATACGATCCAGAAAAAGTTAAGCAGTTAGGATTTACTTATAAAGGAGTAGGGAGAAGATAAATATGACAAAAAGAGCGCTCATCACGGGTATCACTGGATTTGCTGGTAGTCACTTGGCGGAGTTGTTACTAAAAGAAAAAGTCGAAGTTCATGGTGTACAACGATGGAGATCAAAGAGTGATAATGTAGACCTTATTCGTGATAAGATTCATGTCCACGAAGCTGATCTTCTTGACGCACATTCTATCTATACAGTTATCGACGAAGTGAAACCAGATTATATCTTTCATTTGGCAGCACAATCGTATGTACAGTCATCCTGGGCATCTCCTGCGAATACTCTTGAAGTAAATATTACCGGTTCTGTAAATTTATTCGAAGCGGTCAAAAAAAGCGGGTTGAATACGCCTGTTCAAATCGCATGTTCCTCAGAAGAGTATGGTAAGGTCTTACCAAATGAGTTGCCCATAAAAGAGACGAACCCCCTTAGGCCATTGTCTCCATATGCAGTTTCAAAACTTGCAATGGATTATCTTGGATATCAATATCACGAGAGCTATGGATTAAAGATTATTCGAACACGCGGTTTTAATCATACTGGTCCAAGGCGTGGAGATGTTTTTGCAGAATCAACGTTTGCGAAACAAATAGCTGAAATCGAATTAGGAAGAAAACAGCCATATGTCTTAGTTGGTAATCTTGATGCAATTAGAGACTACACTGATGTACGAGATATGGTGAGGGCCTATTATCTAGCTGTACAAAAGTGTGAAGGTGGTGAAGCATATAATATAGCCACAGGAAGCGGATGGAAGATTAAAGACGTGCTTAATCTATTACTTTCAATGAGTAAGGTAAAGATTGAGATAAAAGAAGATCCCGAGAGGATGAGACCATCGGATGTCGAAGTTTTAATCGGCGATTCACAAAAATTTAGAAAAACCACTCAATGGAAACCTGAAATTCCTTTTGAAAAAACAATGGAAGACCTTCTAAATTACTGGAGAGAAAAGCTTAAGTAATATCTACCCTCAATGAGAAATAATGAGCAACACGACAAAATGTATAGTTACCGGAGGAGCAGGGTTTATAGGGTCGCACTTATGTGAAGCACTTTTAGCTTCCGGGTATACAGTGTTTTGTGTTGATAATCTTCTTACAGGATCAAAGAAAAATATCCACCATCTTACGTCAAATAGTAACTTTGTTTTCCTTGACCATGACGTTATAACAAGATTACCTGAAAAGTTTCGTTTACTTTTTTCAAGTAAAGATATAGTGCATGTATATCATCTTGCCTCTGCTGCTAGTCCTGAGTGGTACACGCGGTATTCTATTGAAACGCTACTTGCAAACTCAGTTGGCACATACAATATCCTCCAGTTTGCGAAGGAGCATAGAGCGAAATTTTTACTTACCTCCACATCTGAGGTATACGGAGATCCTTTAGAACACCCTCAGAAGGAAACCTATTGGGGAAATGTTAATTCAGTTGGTGTTAGGTCTTGCTATGACGAAGCAAAACGATTCGCAGAAAGTATTACCATGGAGTACTTCCGAAAGTTTTCTCTCGACATCAGAATTATCAGAATATTTAATACCTATGGTCCACGTATGCAAAAAGACGATGGTAGGGTTATATCAAATTTTATCAACCAAGCTCTTACCAATGAAACGATTACTGTATATGGGAGCGGGAATCAAACTAGATCTTTTTGTTATGTGACAGATCTGGTTGAGGGATTAATAAAAGCGATGGAATCAGATAAGACTAAGGCACAAGTAATAAATTTAGGAAATCCCGATGAAAGGACTGTTCTTCAAACAGCAAAAGAAATACTGAGATTAACTGCATCAACATCTAAAATTGAAAATAAACCTTTACCCTCAGATGATCCAACACGAAGAAAACCAGATATCTCAAAAGCAATAGAATTGCTTTCTTGGAAGCCAAAAATGACATTTGAAGAAGGTTTAAAAAAAACAATAAGCTATTTTAATTCTTTATGAAAATCGTACATATTATCCCGACATACAATGAAAAGGAAAATATCGGCAGAATGATTGAGATGATTGAAGATCTTGGAAAGAAATATCCTCAGTGGAAAAATCATATTTTAGTTGTAGATGATAAGTCCCCAGATAATACCCAAGCAGAAGTTAAAAAATACCAAAAAAAATATCAAAATATTTCAGTAATAATAAAAGAAAAGGAAGGATTGGGAAGAGCGCTCATTAAAGGGTATGAGTATGCCGTCAGGGAATTACACGCAGATGTTGTAATACCAAATGACGCCGATTTTCAATGGAATCCCCAAGATTATCCACAACTTATGAGAAAAATTGAAGAAGGATACGATGTTGTAGTTGCCTCGCGGCACATACGAGGAGGAAAAGTGGTTGGATGGAGTTGGTTTCGTACTCTGAATCATGAAATCTCAAATACACTCCTTGCATGGTGGGTCGCGGGTGTTCATGAGGTAAAAGATCATGCAGGAAACTTTAAAGCTATTCGTGTGAAAAACATTCTCGAGAGAGTCCCATTATCAAAAATGCATAATGCAGGCTTCTCGTTCCAACTTCATATTTTATACGAACTTTCAAAGGTTAAAGCGAAATTTACAGAAGTTCCAGCAAT
>CAZYQZ010000109.1:0-5088 GCA_964649915.1 uncultured Gammaproteobacteria bacterium
ATTCGAACCAAGATAAACGGATTCAGAGTCCGTTGTCCTACCATTAGACGATCTCCCAAAGGTAGAAACTCAGGCTTCATTGTACCAAAACTTGGCTTCAAATTATATATTATAAGAATTTATTATCGCGCGGTGGTGGTTGGAGTTAGATGAAGTGCTTATATCGAAAGTAAATAAGCATAGAGGTGACTATCACGGTGCTTAGTCCGCCGAAGAAGAATATTGCTCCAGGATGGCTCGCAAGTGGTAGAAAATCCAAGTTCATCCCATAGATACCAGTGAGAAGTGTAAGGGGGAGAAGAATAACGGAGAAGATAGTAAGATACTTTATCGTTTCGTTGGTACGAAAAGTTAGGTAATTTTCAAAGGTTAAAGAGAGATTGTCCGTGAGTTCTTTCGCATCTTCTAGACGGTCGAAGAGTTTCTTGAAGTGGTCAGTGATATTGGAGAAATAGATTTTTAATTCCTTCGTTACGAGAGTGTGTGATCCCTCACCCATTGATTTGAAGGCGGTCATTTCTGGCTTGACCATTGTTTGAAAATAAATGACGTTCCTTCTTAAAAATGAGATCTTCTTAATGACATGTCGTGCTGTTTTTATGAACACTTCCTTATCAATTTCGTCGAGACTTCGTTCTATTTGTTCTACCAGTGGGAAGATTGTATCGACCAGATTGTCGAGTATCTGGTAGAGAAGAAATCCGGATCCTTTTACAGGTTTTTCTTTTTGAATTGCAGAGAGAATAGCTTCCAGAGGAGGATACTCTTCGTTGATAATAACAATTAATTCAGTCTTCATATAGAAGAAATCTATTTCACTCGTTTCGATCCGTCCAGATTGTTCATTAAATAAAGGAAGATGAAGGACGAAGAAAATATAATTTTCTTCAAAATCAATTTTTGGTCTTTGGACTTTTGACAAGATATCTTCCTGATGGATAGGATGGATGTTGTATTTATCACGGAGGAGATCAGCGTGTACTTTCTCAGGACGACGAACGATAGTTACTTGTACTTTCTCAAGCGGTATCTTTTGAAGTTGGTCCCGAACTGTATGTGTTTGTTCAATATGTCCAGAGTGTTCACTAGGATTATGAGAACCCCCATTTTTTACTGGGAAGAGGAAATGAAACAGTCCGCCGTTATGGTTCATACTCAATTGTATTGCGAATCAGTTGGGAGTGTCAACCTAAACTGAACGATCATGATATACTTTTTCTATGAAGTCGTTATTACGTTTGCTCACACAATTTATTCTCGTGAATCTTTCCATCGTTTCCTCCATCATAATAGCAAGGATAGTAAGTCCAGAGTTAGTGAGAATACTTTGTAGTTTAATCTTCAAATATGACTTTAGCGCAAGCAATCCAGGTGTCTCTATGAGTTCGTATTGTGGGAGTTTCTCGTTTCGAGTTTCTTTTATTCCTTCACTTGTAATATTTGTGACAGTTTTTCCCATCCTTTATACGTCTCTTAAGAAAGTGATAAAAGCCTCGTCCGTGAAGAGAACTTTCTAATCACCTGTCGATAAATGATATACTGTGTACTCACCTCTTATGGAAGAACAAAAAAATAACATTACCACTTTTTATATTCTCCGACATGGACAGACGCAGTGGAATGTAGAGAAGAGAATTCAAGGACAGGGAGACTCTCCACTTACTGATGAAGGACTACTCCAGGCCGCAAGTGCTGCACAGAGACTGAAAGGTGTGCATTTTGATAAAGCATTTTCCTCAGATCTTCTTCGTGCGAAACGAACAGCAGAAATTATAGCTGCAGAACATAAATTAGAAGTTGAAGCGACGCGGCTTCTTCGCGAAAGAAGTTGGGGAATTTTTGAAGGAAAATCTCAGGAAGTTTTTGTAAAATTTAATGACTATATTAAGACGCTGAAAGACGAAGAGAAACATAGGTATAAAGCAGATGAGAGTGTAGAAAGCGATGAGGATATCGCTATTCGTATGCTTACTTTTCTTCGCGAAACTGCTCTGGCATACCCTGGGAAAACAATCCTTGTTGTTTCACATGGAGGAATAATGCGTTCACTTCTTATTCATTTAGGATTTGCAGGATACGATGAATTTAGAACGAGATTTATAGGTAATACTGGACATATTAAGCTTGCCTGTGATGGAGTGGATTTTGTTATTAAAGAAACATATGGAATTGAAGGAAAGATGAAAGGGCTCCAATGAGTAAAAATATTGTTGTATTCTCAGGAAATACATGTAGGAAAGATTTAGAGGAAAAATATTATCCGTTAGCATATGAAACAGGCAAGTTGCTCGCCCAAAATGGATTCGTAACAGTAACCGGTGGGGGACCGGGACTTATGAACCAGACTTCGCAAGGCGCTTCCGAGGCGGGAGGTAGAACGATTGGTGTCTGTCTGAACATAGAGGGTATTATTCATTCACAATTTCTTAATGAAAGTAGTATGTTTGATGATTTAAGACCTCGGCAAGCGAAGTCGGTGGGATACGCAGATGGATTTATTGCGCTTCCCGGTGGGGTGGGGACCATCTATGAAGCTTTAGAGGTAATGACCTTGAAGCGTAAGGGTGAAATAGAATTGAAGAAACCGCTTATTCTTCTCTCAGACTATTATGATAAGTTTGAAGAGTTTATGAATCAGGTTTTTATGGATGGCTTCCTCGATGATGTTGATCACAGATTATATACTCGATGTGCAACTCCATCTGATGCGATAAAGAAACTTCAGGAATTGATGGTCTAACCTAAGAAGGCATTCAGGATAAGTGAAAGAAGCGTGATAACAACTGATGCAACAAGCGCAGTCATAAAGGAATCGACTGTAAATCCATTCACGAAACTTGCAGCAATCATAAGAAGTATTGCATTAATGATAAAAAGAAATAGTCCTAAAGAAAGAATGGTTGCAGGAAGTGTAAGTAGAACGAGAATTGGTTTAATGAATGTATTCAGTAGCGCAAGAACGAGAGCCACGATAAGAGCCGTTGTCCAGGAGTCGATAGTGAATCCAGGAACCAGACGAGTTGTTACAAGGAGTATGAAAGCCTTGATAAGAAGTTCTACGATAAATTTCATACCTGTCTATTATACCACTTCATTTCCACCGTTTTTTTAATTATTTTTCACGAAGATATAGCGGTACTGCTCTTTGAAGATTGGCCTATATTGTCCATTTGAAAGAAGTTGCCCCGATAGACTACTCATCATGTTTTCAGTCATCGGCCAGTAATTATTGATGTTTTGTCCAGGTCGAAAATCCATCGCTATCACATCAGGTTGCACTCGATCAACTTCTTTTTGTGAGATCAATATGTAGAGATCATTATGAGTAAATCGTGGAGCTAGATTATTTTGTACCATTACTTTTCCAGATGGCGGAATTTTGGATACAAACTCATCCATAAAGTGTAAATTTTTAGTAATACGAAAGAAGTCCTTATTGTAGATGAGACCTAAGGGACCATGATATTTCAATTGGTGGAAATACATCGTTATGAGAATAATACATAACGCGTGGAAAGGTTCTACTTTCTTATACGTCGTTTTCCTTTCAAGTATATGGATAGAAAATACTGAACTGATATAGAGAAGTACTGCAAGATTTGCGTTGTAATGTAAATTTAAGCCTTGTCGAAGCGTGCTGTTGGGAGAGATGAGAACGAATCGTTGTGCAAAGTCTTGAATGAGTAATATCCATGTAGATGGTGAGAATAATGGTAGAAATCCAAAGGATGAAAGAGACGTGAATATGGTTTCTCGTTTCTGATCTGTATTGAAAAAATAGGTAAGATACTGGGTAGGCGAAATCCCAAGTTGCGGCGAATATGCGAAATCCCAGGTTCCGAACGCATGATAACGAAAATAGGGGATGATAAGTTTTGAGGCAAGTAAGGCATATATAACTGCAACCACACAAGTGATGAGCGCATGTTTTCTCCATGAGGTCTGGAAAAAGAAAAGAAAAATTCCTACCGCAAAAATAGTGATAGAAACAGATTCTTTAAATCCGAGATTAAGAATAAGAAGGAGATAGTAGAGACGAACTTTGCGATAGACAATAGCAAGAAAAAGCAGCATGAGGAAAAGAATCTGGACAGTTATATCGTGAATCAGAAAGATCAACGCATTTTGCATTCCTATATAGAACATATATGCAAAAAGAAGTGTATACAGCATATATTTATTTTTTATATATTTTCTTCCTATTTCATATCCCGCTAGAACAGAAAGACCAATATAAAGACTAAGAATGATGAGTGGTGTTTCGTATGAATTATTGATCCAGTAGAACGGTGCGAGCGTTAATTGAAGACTAGGATAGAAGTGGTCTATGTAGACCGGTACTTTACCGAAATCTCGATGAATAAGTGGAAGATGAAATTGTGATACTTGATACGCTGTCCCCTCCATCATGCCATGGTCATAATAATATGCTTCATATTGCCAGAAGCGATTCAGAAGAACCAAGGCAACAATCAGAGTATATGTCAGGGTGATCGTGAGGATAAGAGTTCGGCTTTTAAGATACGAGATGAGTTTCTTATGGAGCATCATACGCGTCTGAATTATAATCAATTAATTCTTATAATTATGCTATGAGAAATACGATCAAACTCTCAAACGTTTTATTATTACTCATTGTATCGTTTGTATTTCTTTTTTACAAAAGAAGTTTACATTTTTTCTTTGTAAGTGATGATTATTATTTTTTAACGATACGAAGCTTGAAGGATGTAGTTTCTCTTCACCCGGATTTTTATCACTATAATCCTGTATTTTCCTTTCTCATTTTCATCGTACGCAAAGTTGTTGGATCTTCCCCGTTTTGGTTTCACACAATTACTCTTGGCATACATATCGTAAATGTGCTACTGGTGTTTTCACTATCTCGCATACTAGTTACTCGCGTCCGTATTGCGCTTCTGGTATCACTTATTTTTTCCATATTTTTTTCTCATTATGAAGTGGTTTACTGGATAACTGGAATAAACACGTCACTTATGGTCACGCTGTATCTTTTAGCCCTGGTCACATTTATTGGGTATTGTAAAAAGTACAACAGAAGAACGTACATCTTGTATTGTGTATGTA
>CAZYQZ010000110.1:0-4935 GCA_964649915.1 uncultured Gammaproteobacteria bacterium
ATGACCGGTACATGGTACAGATCGTTGTCATGATTTCGGATCATAGGCAGTAAGACCCGAGATCTATTCTTCTTTTAAGTTTGCTTGATATTCTTCCCAGACTTTTGATTCCCATATTTCGAAGTGATTTCCTACTCCAATAATTGTTGCTTTTTCACTGATTCCTATTTCGCTTTGCATCTCCTTTGGAAGGACAAATCTTCCCTGATCGTCTAAGTCTATATACTCTGCTTTAGCAAAAATCTTTCTTTGCAAATCTCTCGTATTCTTATCTGTAAATAACGGCTTATCCAATTCCAACTTCGTTGTCTCTTCCCACTTTTTTTCATCAAATCCTAAAATACATTTTTCAAAACCCATGGTTAAAATCATACCTCCACCAGAAAGCGAGTTTCTTATTTTTTTTGGGAGAGCCAGTCTCCCTCTATCCATTAAATTGTGCTGATATGTGCCCAAGAACATATAGCTATAACAAAATTAATAATTATCTTATTTTCTACTTATTTCACCATTTTTCACCATTTATATACTCTATAAACCATAGTGACACCAATTTTCACACATGTCAAGGGGTTTTTCACGACAAATTAACACTACAGGTAGAGCAGATAGAAAAATTAAGTTATAGGATATGAAAACCAGTTTGCTTTGGGAAATTGAGGGGGAGGCTAAATACTATAGTCCTTTTGAAAAATACCAGATGAACCATCTTCTTTATGAAATTTGAGAGACAAGCTTACTGTAGTGATTCCATCGTAATACACACACTTCCCTCTTGAGCAGGTGCCCAGAGTTAATTCTTCCCCGCTTCTTGTAACTGATTTTTCACCTGATAAACGTATCTCTCCAATATTCCCTTTTGGAATACCTTCTCCAGTCACGTATGACAATTCATAGTCTATACTCGTAATTTTATCAGGGAGATTTGAAATTGATAATGTCATATGTTTTTTATCTGAGGAAAATGTAAGATCCACATTCACTGATGCGTCTATAGTTGGAAGTATTTCTGTAGGAGAGGGAGCGTCTTCTGGTTCCACGGCTGCCTTTTTACCACCTACACCTTTTATTACAACAGCAGCGATAATAAGAACAATCAAAACAACTCCTACTATTACTATGTTAAATTTTTTCAGTTTTAATGCCATATATATTCTATTTCTCAAGTTTTGGACTAATATATCCCAGTATATCGCCTATTTTGTAACGTGTCTGCTCTCCGGTATCCCTTTCTCTTATAGTAATAGTATCATCAGTGAGGGTAGTGTAGTCAATAGTCACACACCAAGGTGTTCCAATTTCGTCCTGCGCAAGATATCGCTTGCCAATATTGCCCCTATCATCCCACATTGTCATAAATTTTGGCGTTAACAACTCATACACTTCCCTAGCTTTCTGAACAAGCTCTGGTTTATTCGCCACTAAAGGAAATACAGCAACTTTATATGGAGCAAGTTTCGGATGTAGTTTTAATACAATCCTTTTTTCATCTTCATAATACGAATCAATAAGGAAGAATAAAACCGACCGATCCACTCCCGCAGATGTTTCAATATCCCAGGGTAGATATTCTTCATTTGTATACGGATCTCGGTATTTCATACTCTTCCCACTATATTCTTGGTGCCTCTTCAAATCCCAATCACCACGGTGGTGTATACCCATAAATTCTGCCCACCCCCAAGGAGCTTTATACACGATATCACATGCCGCTTGAGCGTAGTGGGCTCTTTCTGTAGATGCATGATCACGAAACCTCAAGTTCTCTTGTTTTAACCCAAGATGTCGATACCACTCCATCCTTTCAGCCTTCCAATATTCAAACCATTTTTTTCCTTCACCTTCTTCTGGTTTTATATAGAATTGTACTTCCATTTGCTCAAACTCTCTTGATCGGAATGTAAAATTACCTGGGGTAATCTCATTACGAAAGGCTTTCCCAACCTGAGCAATACCAAATGGTATTCTAATACGAGTGGAATCCAACACGCTTTTAAAATTGACGTGGACACCATTGGTTATCTCTCCTCTTAAATAAATAAGCGATTGATCTCCCTCGATAACCCCCAGATATGCCTTGACCAGGAGGTTAAACTTCTTTTCTTCTGAAAAATGATGCTTACCGTCTTTGCTTTTCTTACAACTTGCAATTTCGTGGAGGAAAGCTTTTTCTTTTTCTGTAAGCACTGCGAGGCTTTGTTTTGTATCTATTTCACTTTTTTTCTTGATTAGTTCAGTGAGATGATCAGCGCGGAATCGCTTTTGACAATCTTTACATTCAACCAAAGGGTCACTAAATGCTGCAACATGTCCTGAAGCCTCCCATGCCTTCGGATTCATCATGATTGCAGCGTCTACCCCCACAATATCACTTCGCATTTGAACCATATCTCTCCACCAGAGGTCTTTCAAGTTTTTCTTTAGAAGAACTCCAGCAGGTCCATAATCCCACGTTCCAGCAAGACCACTGTAAATCTCAGATCCAGGGTATATAAACCCCCGTCTTTTGCAAAGCGCTACAATCTTTTCCATTACATCCATATTTTCTCCAATAAAAAACTCGTCCTTAATCTTGTTAGGGACGAGTATTACCCGTGGTTCCACCCTCTTTTCTCGGCAGTGCCGAGACTCTTTTTTATCTGTTTGCTCCCCCATGCCATTGGGATCATTGCATTTTGACTATATCCCATTTCCCCATATTAAGTCAAGAGATCGTACGTCTTTAGTTTCTTTTCTGAGACTTTTTCAATATATGCTCTCAGTTCATCTCCAAAGTACACTTTTCCCGGAGCAAGAAAGCCTAATTTTGTGAGTATATGAACACTGTACTCATCAATAAGCTGTTTAAAAGATAGGAACGTTGAATTGTTAAGTTTCGCTAATGCAAATCTTGTGTCTTCAAACACATCTGTGTGTACCGAAAGTTCAGGGCAGAGATTTTCAATAAGTTCAGCGATATAATAGGCAACAGAAACTCTTCTTAAATCTTTTCTTAGGATGTCGTAGGATTCTAAGACCTGAGCTTCAGTAACAATATCGATATGTTGACCGATATGGAGGTACAGACGAGAATAATTGAATAGTTCAATATGCGGAGCTCGTTTACTTTTAATTCTGCGTACTCCTGGAGCCTTTATTCGTATTTTCCCTTTTCTTTGGGTAAACACGGTAATAATACGATCTGCTTCACCGAAGTTTGACCTTTTGATCACAATTCCTTCTACTTTATAGGTTCGATTCACGATGATTTATGGCTTGAGTATGAGTTGGGTATCTTTACGCAGGTTAAATTTATCTATTTGTCGACCATTTACTATTATCGTGTACTCGTTGCCTTCAGTCCCAGGTTGTTTTTGAATGAGGAATGGATATTGTTTGCCTTTTTCAAACTTAAATGGCATTTTGTATCGAAGCATTGCTTGAGCAGTTCCTTGTGGTTTGAGTGTAATAAAACCTTCAAAAACTGTTTTACCTAAATCATCATAACTGACCGTATCCATTTCTGAACCTTTGAACTCAAGTAGTTGTGAGCCTTTAGGTGCGTATACGCGTACCCAGTCTCTCAAAAGCCCATTTAGACACAACCCTCCCGATTCAAGATTACAATCAGATGGTGGAGCAGGATTTTTATAGTTTAATGTCAATGTTACTGTTCCTGTTCCATTTGAGTCTACTGTTAGGTCATACTTCACCGCTTCAGTCGCAAAAAGGTTTGATTTGGCTCCAGCGAAGTTCACGTCATTCACATGGAGGTAAGGATTATTGAATTCTCTAATTCTTCCTGAAAAGTTGAGCGCATCGAATCCTTCCTGAGCTTTCGCATCCTTAAATAAGAACATCATGTGTTTTTCTTCCATCTCGGTTAACGCCATTTGAAAAAGCTTTCCCCAATATTGTCCTGGAGAGACACCAAAAGCTCGTTGCATAATTTGATACAGAAGCACTCCTAAGATATCTTTTCTCTCTTCACGTATATATGCAACCGGTCGAGTGGAATAGTCCTCTAACTCATATAAAACTCGAGGACAATTACATCGTTTGTCAATGTCTGCGCTCAGTTTTCTTCCTGAAATGTTAAATTCGCCCAGTATCTTTATAGAACTTACAAGCACATGCGTATCGATTGAAACTACACCATCGTAAGAGGAAAAATCTGGAACCGATGAGAGCAATTCTTCAAACTTCTTCACTGAGGTGGGAAAATCTGGCGATATGTTACTATCTCGCAGTTCAAACGTGTACACACCTTTATGATATTTCAATATTTCCGCAGGGGCGGGAGTTTTCTTTGTCTTTAACGCATCAAGTTTATAAATATCATCTGATTTTTCTGCGATAATCTTTCCATGGTCTACTCGAAATATCGCGTATCCTGTAAGAAATCCTCCCGTTGCTCTTTGTTCGGAGGCGTTTTGAAAAAGTACGAGATATCTTTTTGAGTCTGGCTCACCTAATATACTCGGTATTCTCTCCAGAAGTGGCTGCGCATTAACAAAAAGGTTAGCAGATTCATCAAATATATTACGCGCCGAAACGAGTCTCGCTCGAACCACGGTATTCCCTATTTTTTCTGGATATCGATTGGGATCAATTTGGTCAAAATGAGTCTTTACGTTTTCAATTTTTTTACTTATTTCGTTGAGTTGAGGAATGACCTTTGCAAACGTTTTTACCGCTGTTTGAATCCTTTCGTCCGCCGATCCCCCTGTGAAGCTCCCTTTCCCTTTAAGACCTAGAAGATCAGCGTAGGGAATTAAGCTGTCGGTTGCGATAATTCCTGCATCTACGCCTTCAGTTGCCGCAAGAAAACCGTGGTACCCATCGTTATAATAATTACGTACAATTGGAATAAATTTCAAATAGGATAATTTATTATATTTGCCCTGAGTTTCTTTAAGGTCTCCATTGAGTTTAACAAGTTTTACTTTTAAATCT
>CAZYQZ010000111.1:0-4855 GCA_964649915.1 uncultured Gammaproteobacteria bacterium
CTTCCTGGCCGTGAGGCTTGTAACTCTTTGATTAAGGAGGAAATACGCGGTAAGACGCATGTTTCCCTCCTTTCAGGAGGGTTTTTTTATTAAAAGAAAGACTATTATGAATGAAATATCACTGACCACACTACTTGAAGCAGGATGTCATTTTGGACATCGAGTTGATCGCTGGCATCCTAAGGCTGCCGCATTTATATTTGGAGAGAGAGAAGGAATTCATATCATTGATCTGGCTAAGACACGAGATGGCCTCACGGCCGCAGCGCTGTTTGTTAACTCCATGGCAAAACAAGGGAAAACACTGTTGGTTGTAGGTACCAAACGACAAGCGCGTATTGCTATTAATGAAGCATCAAAAAAAGCAGCAGCCTCCTACCTTACCAGTCGTTGGGTAGGCGGATTTCTCACCAACTGGGAAGAAGTTAAGAAGAATATCGATAAACTGAACCGAATGAAGAAAGAATCCACGGATGGAACATGGAATGAGAAGTTTCTGAAACACGAGCGTGTGAAGATGGAAAAGGAGATGCACAAGCTTGAAATGGGGTACGGTGGGGTAGCAGGTCTTGCTGCAGTTCCAGATGTTATCTTTATCGTTGATATTAAGAAAGAACATAATGCGGTATCTGAGGCAAAACGACGAGGTATTCCAATTGTTGCAATCGTTGATACAAACAGTAATCCCACACTTGTAGATTTTGCTATCCCAGCAAATGATGATGCAGTTGGATCTGTGAAGCTTCTTGTTGAACATATTCTTTCAGCATTTGGCGAAGGTAAAATTCTTGCACAGAAGGAAGCACAATCAGCAGAGGCTTCAAAAGAAGTAAAAAAGGTAAAAGTCATAAAAGAAGAGATGAAGAAAGTTGAGACCAAGAAAGAAGAGAAAGTCGAAAAGAAAGTTGAAGTAAAAGAAGTCAAAAAAGAAGAAGTAAAAGCAGAACCAAAGAAAAAGGCTGCAAAAAGTAAGAAAGCAAAATAATGTATGACAATAACTACAGAAATGATCAAAAAACTTCGTGAGGCAACTGGTGGTGGCGTTATGGAGTGTAAAAAAGCTCTAGAAGAAGCCAAGGGCGATGAAAAGAAAGCAGCAGAACTTCTGAAAAAATGGGGAATTGAGAAGTCTGCGAAGAAGGCAGATAGAGAAACAAATGCCGGCCTAATCGATACCTACGTTCACCTGGGTGGTAAAGTGGGAGTTATGGTAGAACTTCTTTGTGAAACAGATTTTGTCGCACGTACAGATGATTTCAAACATCTTGCTCATGAGATCTGTCTTCAAGTAGCCTCGATGGATCCAAAAGATGTGAAGACACTTCTTGCTCAAGAATACATTCGTGATCCTAAGGTGAAGATTGAAGATCTTATCAAGCAGACCATAGGCAAGCTTGGTGAGAATATCCGTCTCACCAGATTTGTTCGCTACGGTCTAGGCGAGAAATAATGCTTGACATTGATTCATGTATGGCATAAAATATCCTATAATAATGAAATCACAATCTTTTTACCATTCATTTCTTATTTGCCGAATTCTTATTTGGGCAAGTGGAGGTGGTGGAAAAAATATATAAAAAATTGAATTTCCAAGACCTCCTTACAAAATAAGGAGGTTTTTTTCTTATGTATGGATACAATGTGATACTAATCACCAATACTCATTACGCTGTATTACGTGGTTAGGAATAGATAGCTCTTTTACAATCGGGGTTTTCTTCTTCTTTTGGAAAAAGGATAGGGAAAATAAACACATTGTTTTTCCTATTCTTTTTCTAAAAATTGTATCTACCCACCAGATAAGTTTGTCTGGTGGTAACCCACAGTCTGGAGCATCGGCCATGGCCTTGGTGATGTTCCCGGAAGGAGAAAAAAAATGAAGGCCTTCAAGTTTGTCTTAGCGCTGTCAGTACTTATGATAGCGCTACTCGCCTGCAGTGGGACCTCCGCACCCCCTGTCTTAAAAAACGAAAGTTTGGTAGTTGGAGATATACAACAACCACCAAACGCTGGTAGTCCAAAACTACCAGAGTGGCTCAATCAGCATGAGCCGCTGGCGAGACAAAAATTGATACAAAACGGAGAAAATGCAGACAACTGGTTTGCAAAGCTTAACCGCAACGTAAATCAGTCAATGCGAAGCGCGAACCGACCTAACGGAGGAGGAGCAAGTGGCGCAGATGCGCTATACCTGCGTGCGCAGGTAATCTTTAAAGTACTAAGCTCTCGGTTTGTGTTAATTATCATGATAGACCCATGCGCTGGGACTGTCACTGATGGAGAGCCAAGCTCGACTTGGCAGTATCTGATGCTTTGTAACGGAGGGCGAATACCCTACGTTCCCGGGCAGGATTAGCGCAGTAAGAATCTCGAGCTCCTTCGCCGTGAGGCGACGGAGGATTTGTTAGGGCGCCCCGTCCCTACATTTTGCTTTACAGCCTCGAGATTCTTTTTTTATGGTTAATTGGCTTGTTAGGTCAGTTGGTAAAGATAGTTCTATTAGTGTTCGGCAAATTTTTGAGCTTATTCCTTTTTGTCCTCTTGTTTGCTAACTTCATGTATATGTGCATTTTGAACAACCGGAACACCATCAATGATAAGAGTGTGTAATCGAGGCAGAATCTTATTATTAAAGTTGTCTCGAGAATCTTGACTGACAAAATATACGAGTCTGGACATTCCTTCTGCTCGTTGATATGGCCAGATATCACCGGTTTCAATATTCACGTTTGCATTGCGAAACGCTTCATTTATAGCGGCACTTGCACCGGGAATATTTGCTGCCACAATATGAATGGGAACAAGGTTATTCTGAATGTTTATAAGATGGTTAACGACCTCATTCAATAGTTGTCTTCCGTATCCATATCTACTTATCTCATCAATTCCTACATGAGTTAAAAAATCTCTTTGACTTTTGTTTTTTTTGGGTGCTGGGGGATAGTACTCTTGACCGGCGTGCATAGCGTGATGATTTTGCCATATTGGTTTTGCTTGATCGATACCTACTGATAATTTGCGATCCTGGAGTCCTCGGCGTGCAGATAATTCAGAAAATAACTGTTCAATAACCTCTATTCCTCGTGTCACTGCGTCTTCCGTATATTCCTTTCGACCATTTCCACGTTTTTTTCGTTCTACGTCAATAATCGTTCTTAGCTTCTTGGTAATCTTATCACGAGCATAAGAAGTGGTAATCGCGTCAAGCCAGTCGACAGCTATAGTAGGTCTAATAGTAGGTGCTGTCTCAATAAATAACTGATCTCCCTCTTGGATACGCGTTACGAATGGTGGGTTAGTAATCTCCTTATTATTTCGCATGATACGTGTATCTGGAGAGATGTGTTCTGCGATATCTGTACGTAGAGAATACGCTGCGTCGAGGAGTGTCCCTTGCGGAATTGTGACTTCATTTCCAACGTTAGATCGAATTGTTATAAAATCAGTCTCTAAGTTGCTCGTGAATTCAGCAGTCGCATTTTTTGTATTTCCTAGTGCTTTTGCTCGAAGTAAATTTTGTCGAAGTCTTTGAATTTTTTCTGTCGCCAGACTATTTTTCGGACTGCCTTGCGTAATATAGTCGAAAAGGGTAGTGTGTTCTACCTCATCTTGTCTGCTAGTAACGAAGCGAATGCTAAAAGGTGTATTATCCCCTAGTCTGAAACCCGCAATTGTGACTGGGATATAATTTTGAAGTCCATATCGAAGATAATTCATACTTCCTTGCGGAAAGTAATATTGGCCAGAATCATGAAGGTTAGCAAAATGTGCTAGAGCGTCGCTTCCCCACTTCCGGTCATTTTCTTCTTGCGACAGGCTGTAATTTGTTGTTTTATTTACAACAAATGTCACAATATGGCGTATTTGAGCATCGTATATATCTTCGAAGCTGAAATCATTATCTTTATACAGTTGATATACAGAGGGTTTTCTAACAGAAATTCCGTCCAAACTATTATTAGGATCCACTATGGAAGAATGAATAAGAAATTTACTAAAATCGTTATTTAATTCACTTTCACCATTATGATTTAATATTTCAGTCATTCGTTCTTTTAACTGATCAAATTTTGCTGGATTTTGAATCTTCAGTGAATGCTCTGCTAGCTCATCTGCCCATTCTCCCAAACCTAGGTGTCTTGCAAGAGGAACATAAACCGATAGTGTTTCTGAAGCCTTTTCCAGTTGTTTTTCTCTTTTTAATGCGTCAATAGTTCTCATGTTATGAAGTCGGTCTGCAAGTTTTATGAGAATTGTTCTGGGATTGGAAAGAAGCGACTCAAATATCTGCATATGAGTTTCTTCTGTTACCTCTTTCTTATTTATATCCCGTACAATTGTGAGATTGTGAACCATGTCGGCCACATTCTTTCCAAAATGAGCACTAATATATTCTTCGGGAACCTGATTTTCAGGTTCCAGATCCCGAGTATCTTCCGGAACATCATGAAGAAGGCTAGCGATAATAGTGTCACGTTCTGGTTGCAGACCTCTTGCGATATATGCATCAGCTACTAATTGGGCAACGTCAAAGGAATGTGTGGCTGCTGGATCTCTTTCGACGTTTTTTCGTACTTGTCCATCAAGGGCTCTCGTAAGTAATTTTGAAGCAGAAATGACTTTTACAAAATCATTAATAGTTGGATTCGCTATCTGAGACTCGGGAAATACTGATTGTGTTGGGGTGGAAATTCCCCATGAAGTTGCTAGGGTTTCATGCAAGTGAGTTGCCCTCTGTTGGATTCGGGGGTCAGTTTGTTCGAAGCTTCGAGTTTCTTTTTGTTCAGCTATCATATAGGTCTAATCCTGAAAAAGGATTATACAAAACCTATAGTATAATTTCAAATATTGTGAA
>CAZYQZ010000112.1:0-3714 GCA_964649915.1 uncultured Gammaproteobacteria bacterium
AATTATGATGGGATTTTTCCAAAAGATATGAATAAATTGCTTAAATTACCTGGTTTGGGTAAATATACTGCTCGTGCTATTTTAGTTTTCTCTTTTATGGAAAATACTTATCTTGTAGATACAAACATCAGAAAAATCATTACGCATTTTTTCTATAGCGGCATTGTGCAGAAGGAATCTGAAATAGAACGAATCGCAAAGCTACTTGTTCCTAAAGATAGAGCATGGGAATGGCATCAAGCACTTATGGATTACGGAGCCATTCATATGCCTACAATCCTTAAACGTACCAAAACTCCCACTCGTTCTCCCACTTCTTCGGTCCCGTTTAAACAAACAAATAGATATTTTCGAGGAAAAATTATAGATCTTCTCAGGGAAAAAGATACTATATCGTTACAAGCAATTCAAACTTGCTTTATGTCATCTCATAAAAATAAACAATTTTTCCGTACTATTCTCACCTCTCTTGCCAAGGACGGTTTGATTACATATCAATCTGATGATACTATCAGCTTGCCAAAGTAATATGAATCAACTACCCGAACAATTCATTAAAAGATTACAACAGATACTTACTCCTTCTGTGTTTGAAGACGTGCTAAAAAGTTTCACCAAAAAGCAGCCACCCTCATTTCGAGTGAATACTTTAAAAACCAGTAGACAGAATTTATACGAGGATCTTGCTCGTCAGGGGTTTCAACTTCAATCTGTTCCTTGGTATGCAGATGCATTTATTTTAAAAAATAAATCACAAAAAGATCTATGTGAAACTCTAGAATACCAAAAGGGTAGTCTTTATCTTCAAAATCTTTCAAGCATGATTCCACCCCTTGTTTTATCTCCTTCGGAGAATGAACGGATACTTGATTTAACTGCTGCACCAGGAAGTAAAACAAGTCAAATAGCTGCAATGATGAAAAACATGGGACAAATTGTGGCAAACGACAAAAGTAAGATTCGTCTCTACAAGCTTGCTGCAAATCTTACTCTTCTTGGAGTCACAAATACACAAATTCTTAATAAACTGGGTCAAACATTGTGGCAGGAATATTCTAACTATTTTGATAAGTCTCTTGTTGATGTTCCATGTAGTATGGAGGGGAGATTTCTGATTGATTATCCCAAGTCGTATAACAACTGGTCTGTAAAAAAAATTAAAGAACTTGTCCAGACACAACGTTTTCTTCTTCGAAGCGCCATTAGCGCAACAAAACCAGGCGGAGTGATAGTCTACTCAACCTGTACACTCTCGCCTGAAGAAAATGAGGGAGTTATTGATTGGATACTTACTCGGGAAAAAGGAGCTGTAGAGCTTGAAGAAATTTCAATTGACCTTCCAGAAAGATATCCATCTTTAACAGAATGGAACAATAGAATATATAACCCTACTGTAACTAAATGTCTAAGGATTCTACCATCAGAATATATGGAGGGATTTTTCATAGCAAAACTAAGAAGAATACAGTGAGGTTAAAAGGCTTGATTCAGATGTGTTAAGAATCGAGTAACAAATTCAACTACTTCATCCACAACTTCCCGTTTCTTTTTAGCGTCATTAATAATCTTCAGCACTTCTGTTTCTCTATTTTCTTCAGGTATCTTCATTAAAGAACTCAACCTATCAATTGGTGTGTTTGCTTCAATAATTTCCCAAATGCCTGTATGGAGGTCTTTTATCAATTCGGTGCGTATTGAAGATAAATCCTCTTTCGTATATCCCTTTTCTATGAGATGCAGATAAAAATGTTCTATAAGATCTACGTTATGTTGTCGAATGTCAAAAATGATCGGCATATTATTTAGGCTGTGCAATTGGGCGAGTAATCAATTGTTTCTGTATAGGCAAGTTCATGAATCCCCAGTGAATTTTATCAAGAGGACCTGGAGCAGAAGCAAGCCATGCAAGGGCTCGATTCTCAAGACCAAACTTATCGGTTCGAAATACTACATTAAATGCTTTTCCTGCAATATCTGTAAGTGCACTTGTTACGTGGATATATCCGGCAATTGCTGGACGCAGCTCTAATCCTTCCTTCTTCCACCGCTGGTTGAAAAGATGTACGCGATCCATAGACGCCTTTTCCACGCTTGTTGTAGGTAGTCTGCGGTCAAGCGTTTCACTCACCGCCCTTCCTGCAGCTTGACCGATTGTATCTTTCCACTTTCTTTCTGAAGATCCTGTATATTCCCTATTTATCGTTTCAGCATTCATATATGTAGTATATTTTCTTCCTATAAAGAATAATAGTCTTTATATACGATACGTTTGCCAATATAATTTGTGGCAACATAGATATTCTTTGATGTTTTTTTAAACCAGAAAACAGGAATTTTACCATCCCCGCCAGGCGTATCTATGACATATTCAGGTATACACGTACCTGATATCGCACCTTTAAGCTTTCTCATTATCGCTTTTCCCTCTTCAATTGAAATACGAAAATGATGTGTTCCTTTTGTCAAATCAAGGTGATGAAGGTAATATGGATGAATTCCCAATTCTACTAGCTGTTGAAAGAGACCAGATAACGTCTGTACTGAATTATTAATATTTTTCATGAGTACAGTTTGTGAATATAGTGTGATACCAGCCTTTTTTAACATATCTGCAACTTCTCTCAACTCTTTTGTGATTTCTCGTGGATGATTAATGTGAATTACTACACTACACGCTCTAACTCTTGAAAGAATCCCTATCATCTCATTTGTAATACGCTGCGGGTAAACCGCGGGTACTCTCGTATGAAATCTCACGATTTTTACATGATGTATAGCGCTCAGGGCTCTGAGGATCTTTTCTAAAAAACTATCCGTGAGCATGAACGGGTCACCCCCAGAGAGAATAACCTCCCAAATCTGAGGATTATTCGCAATATATGTAATACTTTTTTCAAAATCAGCTTTATTTTTTGAAAGTAAATTCCTTCTAAAACAAAACCTACAATGAACTGCGCAAACGCTTGTCAACATTAAAAGACACCGGTTGGGATATCTATGAATAATACCAGGGACTGGACTATGCGATTGATCTCCAATCGGATCTTCTCTCTCATAGTCTTGTATGTCATATTCCAGGTTATTTATAACAACCATTTGTCTTAAGGGGTCAGACTCGTCATACCAATTAATACGATCAATATAGTATTTGGGAATTAAGAGGTAAAAAGTTGGTTTTTTTTCATCGGTATCTGGAAGCTGAACACGAGACATATCCAATCCTTTTTGACGTAAATATACCTTAAGTTGTTCTACTGAAAATACAAAATCATCTTTATGCATATGTGGGTTACATGCTCCTTTTATATGTGTTCACTCTCTCAAATACGATGTCTACTATAATATATAGACGGTTTATTGTATAATAGCCTTATAAAACCCTCGGGTTTATCTGGGGGTTTATTTTTTTGTATAGATATGATTACTAAAAATGTTGCTATTATTGCGCACGTAGATCACGGAAAAACAACTCTTGTTGATGCACTGCTTAAACAGACTCATACATTCCGTGATAATCAAAAAGAGTCGAGCCAGACGTTGATTATGGACTCTAATGACCTCGAAAAAGAAAAGGGTATTACTATACTTGCTAAAAACACCTCTGTATTCTATAACGAATGCAAAATCAATATTATTGATACGCCAGGCCATGCTGATTTCGGAGGAGAAGTTGAGAGAATACTTAACATGGCAAGTGGTGCAATTCTACTTGTT
>CAZYQZ010000112.1:3724-4790 GCA_964649915.1 uncultured Gammaproteobacteria bacterium
ACCTCTTCCCCAAACAAAGTTTGTTTTAAAAAAAGCACTTGAGGCAAAACTAAAAATCATTCTTCTTATTAATAAGATTGACAAAAGAGACGCACGACCAGCTGAAGTTTTACATGAAGTTGAAACTCTTTTTCTTGAACTTGCTCACGACGAGTCTGCTCTCCATTTTACAACCCTTTATTCTGTGGGACGTGATGGAAAAGTATTTTTAACACTTCCGGAGAAATATACTCCGCAGCTAGAAGGCGATCTCAAACCACTTTTTGATACGATTGTGAGTCAAATTGAAAACAGTAATATTAATTTGGATAAACCATTCCAAATGCAGGTTTCAACACTTGATTATGACAACTATATCGGTCGAATTTGTATCGGTAAAGTAAACCAAGGAACACTGAAATCCGGGGATATGGTCTCGATTGTTGAAGATAATAAAATTGTAGGCACTTACAAAACCCAAAAACTCCTCACAAGTAAAGGACTCCAACGAATTGAAGTCCAAGAAGTCGAAAGTGGTGATATTATAGCGCTTGCTGGAATTCCACAAATGAATATAGGTCAAACCGTGACACATCCTCAACACCCGGTAAGTTTACCTAAAATTGAAATCGAAGAACCAACAATAAAGGTAACTATTGGACCAAACACGAGTCCCTTAGCTGGAAAAGAGGGAAAATATGTCAGTTCAAACCAGATTAAAGAACGACTTCTAAAAGAAAAAGAAATCAATATGGGACTCAAAATTGAACAAGATCTAACAAGTTCTAATTTCACCGTTGCTGGACGAGGTGAGCTTCATCTTGCGGTTCTCATCGAGACGATGAGAAGAGAAGGATATGAAGTTCAAGTTTCTAAACCTCAAGTTATCTACAAAGAAATTGATGGAAAAACCTGTGAACCATATGAGGAAGTGACAATTGATGTCGATACCCAATTTGTTGGCACAATCACTGAGGAAATGGGTAAGAGAAAAGGGGAAATGATTAATATGGCTGTTGTAAATGATAGAACTACTAGGCTTGTCTATAAGACATCAACACAAAATCTTTTGGGAATACGAAATAGT
>CAZYQZ010000113.1:0-2380 GCA_964649915.1 uncultured Gammaproteobacteria bacterium
CCTATTGGTAAATCCTATCCGTATGTTGTCACCGTTCATGACTTAATTCCTCTTGGATATCCAGATCACTTCCCAAAAGGAATAAAAGGATCAGTTAAGTGGTTTTTTCAACGATCCTCGTTATCTAAGGCTAGACGAGTAATAACGGATTCAGATTTTTCTTGTAAACAAATTTTAAAATATACTTCAGTACCAAAAAGTCATGTTTCAGTGATTTCTTTAGGAGTAGATAAAAAGTTTGAACCAATAGATGAGAAAGGGCGTTTGCAGGATGTGAAAAAAAAGTTTAGATTGCCTGATCTTTTTGTCCTCTTTGTTGGCGATGTGAATTACAATAAAAATATTCCCAACTTATTACGAACATATAATATTCTTAAGAAAAAGATTCCAAATATTCATCTAGTCCTATTGGGTAGAGGCTTTAGCGATTCATCAAGGGAAAAAGATGAAATGATGAAAATTATAGAGAGATTGTCAATTTCCTCTCATGTGCATTTTCTCAGCAATCTCTCACTCGAAGAATTGGTATCAGTCTATTCTCTAGCAAAAGTATATTTTCACCCTGCATATGCAGAAGGTTTTGGGTTACCGATACTTGAGGCGATGGCGTGTGGACTACCAGTTGTAGCTTCAAATGGAGGGAGTATTCCTGAGGTTGTAAAAGAAAATGCGATACTTGTTTCACCAACGAATTGCGAAGAAATGGCAAAAAATATACTATCTCTCTTAACAGATCAGACCTATTATCAAAAATTTCGACAAAAAGGTATTCAATGGGCTTCACGTTTTACTTGGGATAATACGGCTAAGCTAACTCTTCTTGCTTACGAGGAAGCACTTCATAGGTGATATGCAATTTATTTTGATCCTATTTATCGTTTGGAGAGTCTTTCTTTTTGCATCAGCATGGTATAGCGGTATCTGTTGCAGTTTTAATCCACAATTTCCTTATTCCGACACCCTACTCATCCATTCCGGTTTACCAGTATGGATCTGGAAATTTGCTAATTTTGATGGAGTTCACTATTTGACGATAGCATCTTCAGGATATAGTGCCCAGTTTACACAAGTGTTCTTTCCTCTTTACCCTTTACTGATATCTGGGTTTAAACACATATTTCCGTTTGTGTCGTCACTGCTTCTAGGATTCCTTATTTCTAATATCTCTTTTTTTACCTCTCTTGTTTTTTTAAGAAAACTTTTATTAATTGACTATTCGAAAGAGAAGACAAACTGGATCATTATTTTTTTAGTCTTTTTTCCTACATCCTTCTATTTTGGAAGTGTATATACTGAAGGTTTCTTTTATCTACTTATGATTATGTCTTTTTACTACGCAAGAAAGAAAAGTTGGTGGAAAGCTGCTATTTTTGGAGGCCTCGCATCAGCTACAAGGATTGTCGGTATTTTTCTATTGCCAGCACTTTTGATTGAATGGTATTCGCAGTACATAGATTTTTCAAACGTAAACTCTTTCAAATATATAAAAAAAATAAAGACATTGCTAAGAAAATTATTTTTTTTAACAATTACATCCCCAATTGTATACATTGTTCCGCTGGGGCTTGTAGCATATATGGCCTATCTCCAGGTACGCTATGATGACTGGCTATACTTTTGGCATGCACAACCGGTTTTTGGTGCTCAAAGATCAGGATCTGGAATTATTTTATTACCTCAAGTCTATTATCGTTATGCAAAAATGCTTAGTAATATATCCTATCAGTCTGAAGCCTTTAGGGTTGCTTTGATAGAAGTTCTCTTTACTACCTTTGCACTTATTCTTCTTATTGTTGCAACGATAAAAAAAATGAGACCTGCATACCTAATATTTTCGTGGTTTGCGATTTTAATTTCTCCTCTCACCGGAACATTCTCGAGTATGCCACGCTATGCTTTAATCGCGTTTCCTATTTTTATAGTGTTGGGATCACTCAAATCAAAGTGTGTCAGAATTCTTTTGCTTACGATTTCCGTCATTGTATTGTATACTCTTACGATAATTTTTTCACAGGGAAGATGGGTAGCATAGGAGGTAAAATTGATATGATGATTGTTGTAATACCAGCATATAATGAATCTTTTTTATTAGGTAATACTTTAGAACGAATTGGAAAAGTATTAACAGAAATGAAAGCTTCGTATCAGATCATTGTAGTAGATGATGGAAGCACTGATGATACTTCAAAAAAGGCGCGTGCCTTATCGAAACGTTTACATGTACACGTTATTTCGCACAAAAAAAATCTTGGACCAGGGAAAGCATTCTTAAGTGGGTTGACTGCAGCTACAAAACTATCTAAATCAAATTCAGATATTGTCGTGACAATTGAAGCCGATGGTACCAACAATCCGTTACTTATACCCAAGCTTGTAGAGA
>CAZYQZ010000113.1:2390-4730 GCA_964649915.1 uncultured Gammaproteobacteria bacterium
GAGTAGATGGTGGATATAGAAATTTTCCTGTAGTAAGGAAAATATTAAGTATTGGGGCAAATATGTTATTTAAGCTTGTCTTTCCTATTTCTGGTGTTCGGGATTACACTCTTTTTTTCCGAGCATATGATATAAAAATATTGCAAGCGATAATTCGTAGATATCAAAATAAATTCATTGAATTCTCCGGATTTGTTGGAAATGTTGAAATTTTACTTAAGCTTAATCTTTTAGAACCTAAAATAATCGAAGTTGGTACAATTTATGATTATAAGAACCGTGAGGGTAAAAGCAAAATGAATATTAATCAAAATCTCAGACAATATTTTTGGTTTATTAAGAAAAACCTACATATTAAAAAAAATAATAATGGTTGAGCTAAATAAGATCTAGAGATACAATCGAAATATGAAGCTACTAATAGGTATACCAGCATATAATGAGGAACATTCTATTATGAAGGTGTTAAGCTTGATTCCTATGAAAATTCCAGGAATCCATTCTGTGGATGTGATCGTTGTTAATGACGGATCTACTGACCGAACAGCAGAAGTAGTAAAACGAAGAAATGTAATGGTAATTAGTCACGTTATGAACCGGGGGTTGGGTGCAGCACTCAAAACAATATTTGAGTATGCTAAAAGTAAAAAGTATGATTTTTTAATCACGCTTGATGCAGATGGTCAACATGATCCAAAATATATTCTAAGTTTTTTAGCTTTATTGACACAAAATAATACTGATGTCATTGTGGGAACACGTTGGATAACTAACTCTTCAGCACCAATATCACGAAAGCTTATAAATCAAGCAGCTAACCTTTTAACCTTTCTATTTTCTGGTATAGTCTCTACAGATTCTCAATCAGGATACAGGGCTTTTAGTAAGAACGCGATTCAAAAAATAGAATTAATAAGTGACGGAATGGAGGTCTCAAGCGAGTTCTACAAGCAAATAGCTGAACACAAACTTGCATATAAAGAGATTCCAATAAAGGCAATTTACACAAAATATTCTCTTTCAAAAGGACAACGATTATCTAATGCGCCATATGTGCTAGGACAATTAATCGTTAGAATTTTACAGTAATACTATGCACCTTTCGATTATTCAAACACTATTAATCTTATTTCTTCTTTTTGCCTTAAGTAGGGTGATTCTCAGATTTAAAAGCGCTGAAGTATCTTTGTTAGGATTTTTCTTTTGGACAGTCCTTTTTTCCTTGGCAATAATTACTACAATTTTTCCTTTTCTTGCAAGTAATCTTGCACATGGCATAGGAATTGGGAGAGGAGTAGATATTATTATTTATGTTTCAATAGTAATACTGTTCTATCTTATTTTTCGGCTGTATGTATATGTTCAAGATTTAAGACATGAGCTCACTACACTTATTCGAAAATTAGCCCTAAAAGAGAAAGTTGACTATGAGTCTCAAAAGTCTTCAAAAAATTAGCGTCATTATTCCTTCATTTAACCAAGATAAATACATAGAACAAACTATTGAGTCCATCTTATCCCAAAAATATGTAAACGTTGAAATTATTGTTCTAGATGGTGGTTCTACCGACAATACAACTGCGATATTAAAAAAATACTCTTCAAAAATTTATTGGGAATCAAAAAAAGACAAAGGCCAATCAGACGCGATTAATAAAGGATTAAAACGAGCAACAGGAGATATCCTTATGTATCTTAACTCAGATGATATCCTGCTTCCTGGGTCTCTTCAGGTGGTTTCTGAGTTTTTTTCCAATAATCCAAAAAATATGTGGGTTACGGGTAAATGTATAAATATAAGTGAAAAGGGAACGCCCATTCGTTTATTTGTAACATTCTGGAAGAACAGTCTCCTCACGGTTTCAATGCTTAGTCCAACAATTGCATCTTGGTTACTTTTTATCGCAAATTATATATCCCAACCTGCAACCTTCTTTCGGAAAGAGGTCTTTAAGTCTATAGGAGAATTTAATTCTTCCTTACACTTAACAATGGACTATGATTATTGGCTTAGGCTCAGTAAAGTTACTGATTTAAAGATCATGGGTGAAAACCTGGCTGCGTTTCGTATACATTCTGAGGCGAAAAGTCAAAAAAATTATAAAAACGTACTTGATGAGGGATATAGGGTATTACAGAAATTTACTACGAATAAAGTATTTTTACTCCTTCATCGACTCCATGATATACTTAGCCTTACTTTTTATAAACGTAGCAATTTATCATGAGGAATTATTGGAAGAATAAGAGAATACTTGTCACCGGAGGATACGGTTTCCTCGGGACTCACCTCGTGGAATCTCTGAAAGAGTTCGGAGCAAATGTTCAAACACCGAAATC
>CAZYQZ010000114.1:0-4717 GCA_964649915.1 uncultured Gammaproteobacteria bacterium
ATCAAGCTGGATTGTGGACATCGTTTCCTCGCGACCAATAGTGGAGGTAAACTGTACGTCTACCTTCGGACCATAAAATGCAGCTTCATTTTCTACCTCTTTAAACGGAAGTTTCATTTCTTCAAGTACTTCACGAAGAATCTTTTCGCTGTATTCCCAGTTTTCTGGTTCATCAATATATTTGTCTTTATTTTTTGGATCCCATTTAGAAAGTCTGAACCAATAGTCTTTCAGCTGAAATATTTCAAAGTATTCCATAGTCATTTTCAACACAGCTGCAAACTCTCCCTTAATCTGATCTTTTCTACAATAGATATGAGCATCGTTCATGGAAAGTGCCCGGACTCGAAGAAGTCCTGCAAGCGTACCAGACAACTCATTTCTATAGCATGTTCCATACTCCGCAAATCGCAGTGGCAAGTCCTTATAACTTCTCTGTTTATGAAGGTATACGCGGTGATGGTGAGGGCAGTTCATGGCTTTAAGATAGTATGTCCCATCGTCCATTTTCATCGGTGGATACATACTGTCCTTGTAATATGGAAGGTGTCCGGATGTGAGAAATAATTCTTCTTTCGCAATATGGGGTGTAACAACACGAAGATATCCTGCCCTCTTCTCTTTCTCCCGAACGAAGCTTTCAATCTCATCTCGAATAATCGTACCTTTTGGTAGCCACATGATAAGACCCTTACCTACCATTTCATCGATAAAGAACAGCTCCATATCTGTGCCGATTTTCCGATGATCTCGTTTTTTCGCTTCCTCTAGTTGCCAGAGATACTTCTCCAATTCTTCTTTGGATGGAAAGCATGTCCCGTAGATACGAGTTAGCATTTTGTTCTTCTCACTACCTTTCCAGTATGCTCCAGCAAGCGACAGGAGTCTGAAATGATTCAATTGTCGATCGGGATGCTCAATGTGTCCACCGCGACATAAATCCCAGTAATCTCCTGACTTATAAAAACTTACCTTCTTTTTTCCACCTTCGGAAAATTCCTCAATCAATTCCTGTTTAAATTCATTATTTGGGTATTCTTTTTTTGCTTCTTCGAGCGTCAATTCATGTTTTTCAAATCCCTTCCAAGTAGGAGCAATTTGGCGCATAACCTTTTCAATCTTGGGAAGATCAAGTTCTGAAACTTTCTCGTCCCCAAAGTCGAAGTCGAAATAGAACCCATTATCGATAGAGGGACCAATTGTCCGTTTCGCTTTTGGGTATAACCTCATCACTGCAGCAGCAAGAAGATGTGCGCATGAGTGTCGCAAATTATTTAGATCTTCTGGTGTATATTGTATTTTACTCATAGGTCTCCCTTTCAAAAAAATAACCACCTGTTCGTTGGATTCCGAATTTTCGGAAGGTCCCATCCAACTATGGTGGTCTTAATTTCCTACACTTCGCAGTAGTCTCGTTCAGCTTTGAGGTTGGTGAGGTCTCATGCAATCACTGAAATATAAGAGTATTGTAACACTCAACTTTCCCGTGTCAAATAGTATGTAGTGCGCGCATAGGGACTTGAACCCCAGACCTTCACAATGTCAATGTGACGCTCTAGCCAACTGAGCTATACGCGCAAAGTGTGTGCGACAAAATCCCAATTATTGTATCACAAACGGATGTTCTATCGAAGAGTGAGAGTTTTTTGAAGATGTGTATGATAGTTTTTGGACTTTTCTACGGGTAAATGATACCGAGCAGCAGCCTCATTAACGATTGTATTTACGAGCGTATTAAAATCATACCCGGCCTTCCGTGCAGCAACAGGAAGATACGATACAATTTGTGGGTCAGGAATCATTCCAGGAATTGTATTAATTTCTAGAATGCTGGGATTCCCCTGCGCATTTATTCTCATATCTATGCGGATAACATCACACGCTTGGATTGCATCCCAGACAGCCAGAGATATCGTATCAATTTTCTCTTTCATTTGGGCGTCAAGCGGTGCTGGACAATGATATGCCTGATGTGGGTCAGGGAGTTGGTCTTCAAAAAGCCACTTCGCTTCATATGAGGCAAAGTGCGGCATATTTTCTGGAAATATGTCGTAGCGTTGTTCGACTATGGGAAGTACTTTTGGTGGATGGTTTCCTAGGACTCCGACGGTAAACTCTCGCCCCCCCACGAACTCTTCCACAAGAACGGGTTGTTTGAAATTGGTCAGAAGAAACTGAATTCGTTCCTTCAACTTCACTTTGTCATAGACCAGGTTTTCGTTGAAGATACCCTTACTTGATCCTTCTGCGTTCGGTTTGACCATAATAGGAAAACGAAGCGTAGGATCGATTTCATCTGTAAGACTTCTCACCAACTGGAACTTCGGTGTCTCAATATTATGATACGCTAAGACCTTTTTGGTTAACGCTTTATCAAGACTAATCGCATGTGACAAGGCACTTGAGTGTGTGTATGGAATCTGAAGAAGTTCAAGCATCGCAGGGATCTGGGCTTCTCTCATCTGTCCTCGAAGTCCTTCGGAGAAGTTGAAAACCATATCTATGTGCTCGCGTTGTTTAAAAAAATTAAGATACGCGTGTTCATCTGCCTCTATTCGTATGACAGAGTGTCCGCCAGATTCAAGTGCCGCCTGGATTCCATCAATTGTTTCCGGTGCATCAAATTCAGCTTCTTCTTGGCTGTTGAGACTCTTGGAAGGAGTGGTATGTTTTATGTTATAGCAGAGGGCAAGGTTCACGTTTTTTCTATCTTACCTTCAAATAAAGTAAGAATACATACTAATCTAATGGATTTTAAAAAGTGATGTCAAGGGGGAGTTTATCAA
Organism: uncultured Gammaproteobacteria bacterium; assembly: GCA_964649915.1. Taxonomy (GTDB): domain Bacteria; phylum Patescibacteriota; class Microgenomatia; order 2-02-FULL-39-11; family 2-02-FULL-39-11; genus CAZYQZ01. The sequence continues at coordinate 2,787 of CAZYQZ010000114.1, forward strand.
CCTGATTGAGTAGCGACTGTTCTCTCGTTAGAAAGACCAAATGTAGTACCATGTTTCTTGTACATTTTCCAGTACCCCATTCTCTTTTTCTTGGTTGTCATTGCAGCAAGCCAGGTTCTGCCCTCTTCTACCTTGGCACGCAGTTGTCGGACAACTGTTATCATCCACTCGAAGAAGCGGATGTAATAGATTCCTGATCTCTCGGGGAGTTGTTCCACCTTTATCTTAGCGATATCCTTCGTAAGTGCTTTTTCTGACTTCTCCAAAACAGTAACTTGCTCTTTCAACTTCTCTAAGATCTGAGTCATCTCTCTTTCTGTTTCGCCTGAAAACTCTTTACTAGCTGAGCGTGTGTACTGAAATAGGACTGTTTCTGTATGAATAACTGCTGATTTTGATTCCTTCGCAGAATGAGAAGGGTGTGGAGCCTCTGAGTTTGTCATGCCACCGTTACCAAAAAGTTGATCCAAGAAACCGCTCGGAGACATAATGCTCGCAGCAGCTTGAGTTTGAGACTTTTGGTCAATACGATGAGAATGAGCCTTTTCTGGGTTCATCTCTCCCCATGGATTATTTCGTGATCTTGTGGCTTTCATAATGGGTTTATACTCCCCCATTTCTATATCATATCCCCAAGGAGAAGTCAATATCTACTATAGGTTATAAAGAAAGTCGAGCGTTTTTTGCTGACGTAGAAGATGTGCTAAATAATAGCTTTGGCTTCTTAGTTTTGTCTTTTCTTCATCTGAAGTTCCTTTTGCTATAAGTTGCTCAATATCTTCGTTTGTCACAGAAATATTTTCTTTATCTGCGATCTCTGAAAGCGCGAATTCAACTGTTAAATTTCTTCGTGCTTGTGTGGCATAGTCTGCTCGAAGTTGTTCTGAGGTTAGTCCTTTTGCTTGAAGATATCCCTCTACAGTCATGCCAAGTTTCTGTGTTTGATCCAAAAGGCCAGAAAGAAGTCTATTCGCCTCTTCAGTAATCAGAAGGTCAGAAAGCTCTACTTCCACTTCAGCTGTAAGGACATTCATAAGCTCGTCAAGAGTAGGCTTCTTATCTTCTTCCTTAGCATCTGCTTTCTTTTCCTGTCCTGGTAGCCAGATTTTGTTTGCTTTGGTTTTCTTTAATTCTTTGATCTTCTCTTTATAGTTTTTGAGGTTAATCCCAGGCTTGAGGGCTATGGTGGCCTTCAGTTTCCACGGCTTGCCTTCTGAGGCTTCTACAAGCTCTACCTTGGGTGATGCAACGGGAGAGAGTGAATGAGTCTTTACTCCTTCTGCATATGCTTTAGGGACGATTTCTTTCGCTACTTCCTCGTATATCTTGGTCTTATCCACTCTTTCCTCTACCATTTTCTTTGGCGCTTTCCCTTTACGGAAGCCAGATATCTCAGCACTCGATACGACAGAGTTAAATATCTTTTGATATGTGTCTTTTATTTCATCCCAGGGAATAGTCATCTCAAGTTCTGCTGTAGCCTTCGGCAGCTTGGTAACTGTAGAGGTACTGAGTGATTTGGTTTCTTTTTTTGGTGTTGTCATGTGATATATATCCTTTCTAAAACTGTGCGGAGGACGATTCTTATTTTGAACCGCTCTCCGACAATTACCTAGTGCATTTTACCAGGTTAATGGAAGTGTATCAATCGAAGTCGGAGGAGGATTCACATGATTAAAACCTCTTTGCACGACGAGAAAACTTTCTACCCTCATTTTCTCTCTGACCTAGAGCAAAGTCAGAGCGAGGTAATTATCGAAAGTCCATTTATAACCATAGCCAGAATGAAGACATTTTGGCCTGTATTTAGGCGACTAGTAGCGCGTGGCGTAAAAGTCTACATAGTGACCCGTGACCCACGAGAGCACACAGACGGCTACGAAGATCAGTCTGAGGTTGAAATACAAGAATTTGAGGCTGTAGGGATACAA
>CAZYQZ010000115.1:0-4661 GCA_964649915.1 uncultured Gammaproteobacteria bacterium
AATAATACTAAGAATCTGAAAAAGTATATTGTATTTTATCAGTTCTTGTGAAAGAATGGAATGCGAAAGTCCCTGCCCTAAGTTATTTCCCCGAAAGGAATTTTTATGTCCAATGATCAGAAACTAGCAGCCATCCGGATCGCGATGGATCAGATTGAAAAACAGTATGGAAAGGGTTCCATCATGAAACTTGGAGAAAATGTAGGAAGACTTGCGATAGACGTTATCCCTACGGGGTCAATTGCTCTGGATGTAGCACTCGGCATAGGTGGACTGCCACGCGGAAGAATTATAGAAATGTTCGGTCCTGAAGCCTCAGGTAAGACTACAATCGCATTATCGACTATTGCTGAAGCACAAAAGTTAGGTGGAGTTGCAGCATTTATCGATGCTGAACATGCCCTCGATGCAGTGTGGGCAGAGAAGATCGGAGTGAAGGTAGATGATCTACTTATCTCTCAACCAGACACTGGAGAACAAGCGCTTGAAATCACCGAGACACTTATTCGCTCTGGTGGTATTGATGTCTTAGTTGTTGATAGTGTTGCGGCTCTTGTTCCACGCGCTGAGATAGAAGGAGAGATGGGTGATTCCATGATGGGACTGCAAGCCCGTCTTATGTCACAAGCACTTCGCAAGCTTACCGGAGTAATTTCCAAATCTAAGACCGTTGCCATTTTTACAAACCAACTTCGCCAAAAAATAGGGATCATGTTTGGTAATCCGGAGACAACTCCAGGAGGACTAGCGATGAAGTTCTATGCCACTATGCGATTGGATATACGGAAAATTGAGACGATCAAGGATGGAGACAAGGTAACAGGAAGTCGGCACAGAGTGAGAGTTGTAAAGAATAAAGTATCTCCTCCTTTTCGTGTTGCAGAGTTTGATATTTCAGCAGATGGTATATCCAAAGAAGGTAGTATTTTGGATGTTGGAATAGAGTTTGGAGTGATTCATAAATCAGGTGCATTTATGAAGTATGCCCAGACCATGTTAGGTCAGGGACGGGAAGCAGCCAAAATCTATTTGAAGGAAAATCCAAAAGTAACGAAAGAGATTTTGGAGAATATTTGGAAAGTACATAAGACAGGACAAGTAAAGGAAAAAGTAGTTGGAAAAGAAAAAGACTGATAATTTTTTCCCATGAGTGACCAAAAGCAGTATCAGACGCTTATTGATTACGCGCTTCGTGTTCTTTCCTTTCGTCCCCGTTCTACCCACGAGATGCGAGAGAAACTCACGCTATTTGCCAAGAGAAGGAAAATTTCAGAAACTAGTATAGAAACGATACTACAGGATCTTACTGAAAAAAAGTTTATCGACGATCTGGAATTTGTAAAATGGTGGGTACAGCAGCGGGAGGCATTTCGTCCGAAAGGACTCACAGTTGTAAAAGCAGAACTTCGTAGAAAAGGTATTCCTTCTGACGTAATCGCTGAGTTTTTCTCTCAAAAAAATGAGGGATCATCGGAGTTTGAACTTGCGTACTCAGTGGTTATGAAAAAGCAAAGAATGTGGGAAAAATTGCCGTATATAGAGAAGAAAGAGAAACTTATAGGGCTGTTAGCGAGGCGCGGATTTGACTGGGACACTACTCATAATGTGATTGACACTATACTGAAAAAAGCATACAATTGACCCACGTAATATAGCATTATCTAACATTATTTTTTTACATAGACTTTGATGATACTAAACGGATACCAATGTTATTCATATCCGCTACAAGACCTACTAACAGGTCTTCGTTTGGTTTCTCAGCCGTAAGGCTCGTGTCCTCATTGTCTTTGTTTTCATTGAAAGGAGTTTTATATGGATATTTTGAAGACTATTCTCTCACGTCTTGAAAAGATTGAGGAAAAGTTGGAGGCTGAGGTACCAGCAACGCGAGATACTAATCAAGCGAAAGGAAAAAACCCCCCTGTTGTACAACCCATTACCGCGCCTTCTGCGCCAAGTGTGAATACGCAACAGATCGTTTTTCAAGCACAACAGGAAGCACGAATGATTCTGGTTGAGGCGAAAGACGAGGCCTTAAAGATTCGTCGAGAAGCAGAAGAAGAGGGACGAAGACTCAGGCAAGAGATTATTACAATCGAGAAAAGAATCCTACAGAAAGAAGAAGGTCTTGAGCAGAAGATGAATCATCTTCAACGTCAGGAAAATGATCTACTCGCACGAGGCGAAGAGATTAACAAACGACTTGCAGCAATCGATAAGCAGAAACAAGAACTTATTATCAAACTTGAGAAAGCTGCACATCTCACACGAGATGAGGCTCGTGATCTCATCATGCGAGCTCTTGAGGATAGACTTAAAGAGGAAATGGCGAAGACTATTCGCGAAGTCGAAACTCAGACCAAGCTTGAAGCAGATAAGAAAGCACGTGAAATTCTTATCGATGCGATGCGACATGGCGCCACGGACTATGTTTCTGAATATACCGTATCTACAATCAAACTCACCGATGATGATCTGAAAGGAAAAATTATCGGAAAAGAAGGAAGAAATATACGGGCATTCGAGATGGCTACAGGAGTTGATGTGGACTTAGATGAAGAGGGAGTTATACGACTTTCTTCGTTTGATTCAGTCAGGCGGGAGATTGCTCGCGCTTCCCTTGAGACTCTTCTGAAGGATGGTCGTATTCAACCTGTTCGTATCGAAGAGGTTGTGAAACAGACACAGACGGATATTGAACGCATCATGTTCCAAGAAGGTCAGAAACTATGTCATGCGGTTGGTGTCTATAATATGCCTACAGATCAGATTGCATTACTTGGACGATTTCGTTATCGATACTCATATGGCCAAAACATGATCGCTCATACACTTGAGGAAACGAAGATAGGGATAGCGATCGCTCAAGAACTCGGTGCAGATGTAAATGTTGTACGGCTCGGATGTCTTTTACATGATATCGGAAAAGTAATCAACGATAAGGAGGGTTCCCACGTGCAACTCGGCGTAGAGCTTTTGAAGAAGAACGCTATGCCACCATCAGTCATTGGTTGTGTCGCTGCACATCATGAGGATATTCCATTCCCATCTCTTGAGGCAGTTATTGTCTATGTAGCCGATGCCATCTCAGGTGCACGACCTGGAGCACGCTACGAGAACTACGATGAGTACGTAAAGAGATTGAAAGATCTAGAGGGAATAGCAATCGCTCAAGAGGGTGTTGAGAAAGCATATGCACTTCAAGCAGGCCGTGAGATTCGGGTCATTGTTGATCCAGGAAAACTGGACGACGCTCAAACAACGGTTCTTGCCGAAAAGATGAAAAGGCAAGTTGAAGAGAAGTTCCCGACATTCCCAGGACAAATTAAGATTACTGTCATTAGGGAATATCGTACTACTCAAACCGTCCACTAATCGCTACCCATTTTAGATCATCCTGACGATCTTTGTTATGGATCTTAGGTGTTTGATCTAGTAATGTGGGCTTGACAGCAAGCTAAAATTCACCTACAGTGTGAAATATACTGTATTGACAGTCCAAAATCATTCTCCTGCCCAAACTAAAAAAGTAAATAATCTTTTTTAGTATATATAAAGGAGGTGAATATATTTATGACAAAAGCAGATCTTATAGCCTATGTTGCAAAAAAAGCTAACCTTACTGCAAAAGCTGCAAAAGATGCAGTAAATTCAGTATTTGGTGCAGTTACCGATTCGTTGAAAAAAGGTGATAAAGTAGTCGTAACTGGTTTTGGTACATTTATGGTTCGATCTCGTGCAGCTCGAAAAGGACGAAATCCTCAGACGGGTGCCCCGATCAACATTCCAGCAAGAAAAACCCCAGGGTTTACTGCAGGAAAAGCATTGAAAAAAGCAATCAGATAATACATATTCTGATGGTATACAGAAAAGTCACTATCGAACATAGTGACTTTTCTTGTTTATGCTACAATAATTCCGGTGTATGAGCGCGATCACCGTTTCCCACATTAAGAAGTATTATCAAGTATATAAAAGTAAACCTGGGTTTATTCCTACTCTGAAAGGTTTGCTTCATCGTACATACGACACAGTTCCCGCGGTAAATGATATTAGTTTTTCCATACATGAAGGAGAACTCGTTGGGTTTATTGGTCCAAACGGTGCAGGGAAAACGACAACTCTGAAATGTCTTTCTGGTCTTCTGTATCCCAATGGTGGAGAGATTTCTGTACTAGGACACTACCCCTACGATCGGAAAAAGGAGTTTTTACAAGATATTGCGCTTGTCATGGGACAGAAGAATCAGTTGTGGTGGGATCTTCCCTCAATTGATACTTTTTTGTTAAATAAAGAAATTTATGAGATTTCTAATTCTGATTTTACAGATACCCTGAATGAATTACTAACTCTTCTGGATGGGAAGAACTTACTTACAGTTCCCGTAAGGAAGTTATCTCTTGGACAGCGTATGCGTATGGAGCTTGTTGCAGCTCTTTTACATAAACCAAAAATCTTATTTTTAGACGAACCCACAATTGGCCTTGATGTTGTTATGCAACAGAAGGTGCGAGAATTTATCCGTGAATACAATGTGCGGCATAACGCAACCATTCTTTTAACATCACATTATATGGAGGATGTGCGTGCACTTTGTAAACGAATCATTATTATCGATCGAGGAACTATCAAATATGATGGTCTTCTTTCCGACATTT
>CAZYQZ010000116.1:0-1739 GCA_964649915.1 uncultured Gammaproteobacteria bacterium
AACACGGAGACTTTTTAGAAAAGTTTTTGAGCATTTTGGTCTGGAATTTACCTTTGCTGATTTTGCAAGTGGTGATGACATCAAGGGACATATACAAAAAAATACAAAAATGATATGGATAGAATCTCCCACAAATCCTCTTCTTAAGATTGTCGATATCCAGTCGGTATGCCGCGTTTCTAAAGATAAAAATATTATCTCAGTTGTGGATAATACGTTTGCATCTCCGTATTTTCAAAAACCATTAGATCTTGGAGCAGATATTGTGATTCATTCGATGACCAAATACATTGGCGGTCATAGTGACACTGTTGCAGGGGCAGTAATAGTGAAGAATTCGGAATTGGCAGAAAAAATTAAATTTCTTCAAAATGCAGTGGGAGCAATTCTTTCACCATTTGATAGTTTCCAAATTCTTAAAGGACTTAAGACTTTGTCACTGCGCATGCAAAAACATGAGGAAAACGCAAAAAAGGTTATCGAATACCTATCGAAGGAAAAAAAAGTTAAAAAAATATTTTATCCTGGTCTTTCAAGTCATAAAGGACATGATATTGCGAAAAAGCAGATGACAGGTTTTTCTGGAATGATATCATTTGAACTTGTTGGCAATTTAGAAACGTCAGTGAAGTTTCTAGAATCATTAAAACTGATTTCGATTGCAGAAAGCTTAGGTGTTGTGGAAAGTCTTATAGAGCATCCAGCATCGATGACACATGCCTCAGTTCCGAAAGAGGATCGAGAGAAAATTGGTCTTTCTGACACCCTTATTCGTTTATCAGTTGGTATTGAGGATGCAGAAGATATTATTAATGATATAAAGCAGGCATTACAGGTTGTTACATAAAGCAGTAAAAAAAAGTGGTATAATAGGTACATTATGCAACCTGTAGTATTTTCTGGTTCTTCAAATGCACCTCTTGCATCTGCTATCGCTGACGAATTATCACTCCCCTTGGGAAAGCTTGAAATTATTCGATTCGCTGACAGTGAGTGTCGTGTTCGGATTCAGGAAGACGTAGAGGATAAAGTGGTGTTTATTATCCAGTCACTAGCCAATCCCGTTGATGAAAATGTTATGGAGTTTTTACTTCTTGCTGATGCCGTAAAGAGGGGAGAAGCAAAAAAAGTTATCGCAGTTGTACCGTATCATGGATACGCACGCCAAGATAGAATTCATAGAAAAGGTGAATGTCTCTCTGCATATGTGATAGCAAAACTTATCGAGTCTGTTGGATTTGATAAAATCATTACCGTCGAAATGCATAATGAATCAATCATTGGATTTTTCCGTATTCCAATTCTTCACCTGCAGGGATCGATGGCTTTTACACATATTGCAAGTAACATACAAGGAGAAATGGTAGTTGTTACTCCAGATGCAGGCGCACTCAAGCGAGCTCAGAAATTTGCTGAAGTTATTGGTGCACCACTTGCGTTGATTGAGAAGAAACGTGATCTTGATAAACCCCACACCTTACTTTCGATGAAGGTGGTAGGAGATATTAAAGGTAAGACTGCAATTATTATTGATGACGTTATCGTGACCGGAGGTACGCTGGTAAATGCGGCGTATCTTCTGAAAGAAAAAGGCGCAAAGCAAGTTATTGCTGCAGCAACACACGCAGATTTTGTCGGGGGAGCTGATAAGATACTCAAAGATGGTCCTCTTGACCAAGTATGGGTTACAGACACTATTTATATACCAGCGGATAAAAAATTTTCAAAATTAAAAGTAG
>CAZYQZ010000116.1:1749-4656 GCA_964649915.1 uncultured Gammaproteobacteria bacterium
AGCGCTACTCTTATCGCCTCAGAAATGAAAAAAATGATAAGATAGTTTTATATTTCACGAGACATGTGCGTTACAGATGTAGTTAACTACTTCCAATGAATATACTTCCAAAATCGATTGAAAAGCTCATTGAATCATTCCAGAAACTTCCGGGTATTGGTCCCAAATCCGCGAGCAGGCTGACATTTTATCTTTTACACGTTCCACAGGCACAGCTAGATACTCTTTCGGAAAATGTTAAACAATTGCGTCTTTCAACAGTGTACTGTTCTAAATGCTTTAGCGTAGCTGAGTCAGATCCGTGTGTTATTTGTTCATCAACTGAACGCGATGAACACACGATTTGTGTCGTGGAAAATCCTTTGGATATTATATCTCTTGAAAGAACTGGTAAATATAAAGGTGTGTACCACGTTTTGCATGGGGTGATTTCTCCACTGAATAACATAGGCCCCGAAGAAATACGAATACATGGACTTCTCCAAAGGATGAAAAATGACCCGCATATCACGGAGATTATCTTGGCAACAAGCTCGACGATGGAGGGAGAAGCAACAGCAATGTACATACGACGAGAGCTGAAAGCGATTCGTCCTGAGAGTAAGATTACAAGAATAGCACAGGGAATTCCAGTTGGAGGCGATCTTGAGTATGCAGATGACATAACTCTTACTCATGCATTATCCGGAAGGCGAGACTATGACTAAATCTGTTGACAAAAAAAAATTAATGGAGCAGTTAGATAAGGTCCCCGATCCGGAGCTGGGAATTTCAATTGTAGAACTCGGGCTTATTTATAATGTAGATGTAGACCCTTCCGGTGAAGTACATGTTAAGATGACACTCACAACCATGGGTTGTCCATTGTTCGACCTTATCGCGGGACCAATTCAAGAAAATTTACGCAAAGTTGAAGGAGTAAGGGAAGTGGTTGTTGAACTGGTGTTTGATCCGCCATGGACGGCAGACCGAATGACACCAGAAGCAAAAGTAAAGCTTGGATTTTTCTAATATATTAAGACAAGTATTATGGCGGTCAGACAAATTCTACGAAACACATTTGAGTTTATAAAAGAAACGACAAATAAAGGAGCGCAGATTGTACCTGATGTTGCGTCTGGAATGTGGGAACAAGCTGTAAAAGGTGGACAGCTAAGCGCAGCGCAAAAACAACAAATACAACAGCAGCAACAGCAGCAAATATCTCAAAAAGCACAACAACACCAAGTGACAGATGAAAGTGATCTTAAAAAAACTCGAGAAGCACTTGCCCAACTGCAACGGATGAAACAGCAATGGGCACCAAAAGGACCTCCGACACTTCGTCCCTACGAACAAACAGTTCAGAATATGGAAAGAACGAAAGCGATTGCTGTGGAAAATCACAAGAAGTCATCAACAGTTGCTGCGCCAACATCTGTTCAACCAAGAGGAATGCTATTTGGTAAGCGCAAGACAAAGGGAATAGAAGGATTTGCGAAAGACACAAAGATCGGATAAAAATGCGTTTTTGAAAAATGCTCAAACTTTATAATACATTAACAAGACGAGTAGAGGACTTTATTCCGATTAGTAAAACGGAGGTGGGGTATTATTCGTGTGGTCCTACCGTTTACGACTTCGCCCATATTGGTCACGCACGTACGTATGTTTTTGCAGATATAGTAGAACGAATACTTAGGATGAACGGGTTTATGGTAAAACGAGTAATGAATATAACAGATGTGGGACATCTTACTTCTGATAGTGATGTGGGAGAAGATAAGATGGAGAAGGGAGCGAAGCGTGAGGGTAAAACCGTTTGGGAGATAGCACAGTTTTATACTACTGATTTTTTTGAAATGCTTCAGAAACTCAAGATTATAAAACCCCCATATGTAACGAAAGCAACCGACTATATTCCTCAAATGATAGATCTTATTTCCCGTCTTGAGAAAAAAGGATTTACATACATGTTGGAGGATGGTTTGTATTTTGATACGTCCAAACTCCCGGATTATGGAAAACTTACTGGTGCCTCATTTGAAAAGTTACAAAAAATGCTGAAGGCTGGAGCTCGAGTTGAGATGGTTAGTGGTAAAAAGAATATCACAGATTTTGCGTTATGGAAAAAATCCCCCGAAGGTGCCGTACGACAAATGGAGTGGAAAAGTCCTTGGGGAAAAGGATTTCCTGGGTGGCATATAGAATGCAGCGCAATGAGTATGGAACAATTAGGGGAAACATTTGATATTCATACTGGTGGGATTGATCATATTCCGGTTCATCATACGAACGAAATTGCTCAGAGTGAGGCTGCAACGGATAAGAAATTTGTAAATTATTGGTTGCATGCTTCACATCTTTTGGTAGATGGTCAAAAGATGAGTAAGTCATTGAAGAATTTTTACCGAGTTACAGATATAGAAGCGAAGGGATTTTCATCTCTTGCCCTTCGTTACCTCTTTCTTTCAGCCTCCTACCGGAGTGATATGAATTTTACCTGGGAGGCGCTTTCTGGAGCGCAAAATGCATATGCTAATCTTCTAAAACACATGCAGGAAATTCGCTTAGCTCAAACTCAAAATGGAGCATCTCCAGAAACTCATTATTCATCCGATTTTGAACATCTTAAAAAAGAGTTTGTAGATGCACTGAACAATGATATGAATACAGCCATAGCTCTTTCAGTGGTCTGGAAAACCATAAAAAGCACGCTTTCATTTGCAGAAAAATATACGCTACTTAAGTTTTTTGATACCGTTTTGGGGCTAGGGATAAACGATATCGAGATTTCAATTCCCGATAACGTAAAGAAGCTGAACGAAGTACGTAACGCCTATCGAAGAGATAAAAACTTTCAAGAAGCAGATAAACTAAAAAAAGAAATTGATACTCTTGGTTTTGAAGTAAAAGATACTCCAACCG